>NZ_CP013274.1:5057500-5322500 GCF_001455345.1 Bacillus thuringiensis | reverse complement strand
TTGTGCTTTTGCTACCGTCGCTACCTCTTGCTCATCTTCTAATCGAATTAGACGAACACCTTGTGTATTACGTCCCATTTGAGAGATTTGATCAACTGGCATACGAATAATAACACCCGCTGCTGTAATTAACATAATGTCTTCTTCACCTGTTACAGACTTAACCGCTACTAATTTACCGTTCTTATCTGTAATGTTACAAGTCTTCAGACCCTTACCACCACGACTCTGTAGTCTATACTCTTCAACCGGCGTACGCTTACCATACCCATTCTTCGTTACGATTAAAACATTCGTATCTTCTTCAACAATTTCCATACCTACGACTTGGTCCTCTTCGCCTAGTGTAATAGCTTTTACACCAGCTGCATTACGGCCCATAGAACGTACATCTTGTTCATTGAAGCGGATTAACATACCATTACTTGTCCCTACGATAATATCTTTATCGCCAGATGTTAAACGTACAGAAATCACTTCATCTTCTTCACGAAGCGAAATTGCAATTAAACCGTTCGTACGTATATTTGCAAATGATGAGAGTGGCGTTCTCTTAGAGATACCTTGTTTCGTTGTAAAGAATAGGAACTGGTCGTCACCAAACTCACGAATTGGAATAATGGCGTTAATCCACTCACCTTTATCTACCCCTAATAGGTTAATAATCGGTAGCCCTTTCGCTGTACGACTATACTCTGGAATTTCATATCCTTTTGTACGGTATACTTTACCCTTGTTTGTGAAGAATAAAATATGATCATGTGTAGAAGTAGTCAATAAATGTTCTACGAAATCATCATCGTTCGTTCCCATTCCTTGTACACCACGTCCACCACGGTTCTGTGTTTTGTACGTAGAAGCTGGTAACCTCTTAATATAACCATTATGAGTTAACGTAATTGCAATATTTTGCTCTGGAATTAGATCTTCATCTTCAATAAATTCCATACCGCCGATTGTAATTTCTGTTCGTCTCTTATCATTGAAGCGCTCTTTTACTTCTGTTAATTCTTCTCGAATAATCTCAAGAACTTTCTCTTCATCTGCTAAGATCGCCTTTAATTCAGCAATTAACTTCATTAAATCTTGATATTCTTGCTCGATTTTCTCACGTTCTAATCCTGTTAAACGTTGCAAGCGCATATCTAAAATCGCTTGTGCTTGTTTCTCACTTAAACCGAAACGTTCCATTAAACCTTGCTTTGCGATATCAGCTGTTTTTGAACTACGGATTAAAGTAATAACTTCATCAAGGTGATCTAACGCAATGCGTAATCCCTCTAGAATGTGGGCACGTGCTTCTGCTTTCTCTAATTCGTAAGCAGTACGTCTACGAATTACTACCTTTTGATGCTCTAAATAGTAATATAGATTTTGTTTTAAATTTAAGACTTGTGGCTCTCCATTTACAAGAGACAACATATTAATACCGAAGCTCGTTTGAAGTGCCGTGTGTTTATATAGATTATTTAATAGTACATTGGCATTTGCATCACGACGTACTTCCATAACAATACGCATACCATTTCGATCTGATTCATCACGTAAATCTGTAATACCTTCAATTTTCTTATCGCGAACTAATTCTGCAATTTTTTCAATTAATCGTGCCTTATTAACTTGATAAGGTAGTTCCGTTACGATAATAGATTGTTTACCATTTGATTTCTCTTCAATTTCAACTTTGGCACGAAGTATAATAGAACCTCGTCCTGTTTCATAAGCTCTACGAATACCACTTCGCCCTAAGATTAAACCTGACGTTGGGAAGTCTGGCCCAGGAATATATTCCATTAATTCCGCAATGGTAATATCAGGGTTATGACTTAATGCCAATACACCATCAATTACTTCGCCAAGTTGATGTGGCGGAATGTTTGTTGCCATACCAACTGCAATACCCGTCGTACCATTTACTAGTAGGTTAGGGAAACGAGCTGGTAATACAATTGGCTCTCTTTCAGAACCATCATAGTTATCTTGATAATCAATTGTATTTTTTGAAATATCACGTATTAATTCCATAGAAATCTTAGACATTCTTGCTTCTGTATAACGCATTGCTGCCGCTGAATCTCCATCAACAGAACCAAAGTTACCATGACCATCAACAAGCATATAACGTTGACTAAAATCTTGCGCCATACGTACCATCGTTTCATAAACAGCTGAATCTCCGTGAGGGTGATACTTACCGATTACTTCGCCGACAATACGCGCCGACTTCTTATATGCTTTATCAGCTGTAATTCCTAAATCATTCATCGCATATAAAACCCTACGATGAACTGGTTTTAACCCATCACGAACATCTGGTAATGCACGAGATACGATAACACTCATCGCGTAATCTAAAAATGAGGTACGCATTTCATGACTAATATTAATTTCTCGAATTCGTGCTTGTTGTTGATTTTCTGACATCAACGAGCACCTCCTCTTACATTTCCGTTACACATACATTGATTTATATGTAGAAGACAGGAATACTTAGATTCCTGTCATTACTCATTTAAATATCAAGGTTTTTCACGTATTTTGCATTTTCTTGGATAAAGTTACGGCGTGGCTCTACTTTATCCCCCATTAAAATCTCAAATGTTTCATCTGCTTCAATTGCATCTTGAAGAGAAACTTGAAGTAACGAACGTACTTCTGGGTCCATTGTTGTCTCCCACAGCTGAGTTGGATTCATTTCTCCTAGACCTTTATAACGCTGGATTCCAGGTTTAGGTTGGGCTGGTAATTCAGCTAGTATTTTTTCAAGTTCTTTATCGTTGTAAGCATATTGAATTTTTTTACCTTGTTGCACTTTAAACAATGGTGGTTGCGCAATATAGATATAACCACACTCAATTATTTGACGCATATAACGATAGAAGAACGTTAATAATAGGGTACGTATATGTGCACCATCCACGTCGGCATCCGTCATAATAATAATTTTATGATAACGAGCCTTCTCAATATCGAAATCCCCACCAATATTTGTACCAATTGCTGTAATAATTGTACGCACTTCATCATTAGATAAAATTTTATCTAATCGTGCCTTTTCAACGTTAATAATTTTACCTTTAAGTGGTAAAATCGCTTGGAAATGACGGTCACGTCCTTGTTTCGCAGATCCGCCGGCAGAGTCACCCTCTACGATGTAAATTTCACTGATTGCTGGATCTTTCGAAGAACAATCCGCTAATTTACCAGGTAAACTTGAAACTTCTAATGCACTCTTTCTACGTGTTAATTCACGAGCTTTTTTAGCAGCTACACGTGCGCGTGCTGCCATCGTGCCTTTATCTACAATTTTACGCGCAACATTTGGATTTTCTAGTAAGAACTTTTCAAAGGCTTCCGAGAATACAGATTCTGTAATCGTTCTCGCTTCACTATTTCCAAGTTTCGTCTTCGTTTGTCCTTCAAATTGTGGATTTGGATGTTTAATTGATACGATCGCTGTTAAACCTTCACGAACATCTTCACCAGTTAAATTACTATCCGCATCCTTTAAAATATTATTTTTACGACCATAATCGTTGATTACACGCGTTAAGGCAGTTTTGAATCCTACCTCATGTGTACCACCTTCATACGTATGAATATTATTTGTAAATGAGTAAATATGATTTGTATATCCTTCGTTATATTGAAGCGCAACTTCAACCTGGATTCCATCTTTTGAACCTTCCACATATACAGGCTCTTCATGGATTGGTTGTTTTGAACGATTTAAATGCTCCACATAAGATTTAATTCCACCTTCATAATGGAACTCTTTCTTTTGCTTATGTTCACGCTTATCTTCAATTGTTAATTTAATATTACGATTTAAAAACGCCAACTCACGCATACGAGTTGCTAACGTATCAAATTCATATTCTGTTGTCTCTTTAAAGATTTCTGGGTCTGGCTTAAAGCGAGTTATTGTTCCTGTTTGATTTGTATCACCGATAACTTTTAAATCAGCAACCGGAATACCTCTTTCGTATTTTTGGTAATGGATTTTACCATCACGATGTACAAATACTTCTAGTTCTGTTGATAATGCATTTACAACAGATGCTCCAACGCCATGCAAACCGCCAGAAACTTTATAACCGCCGCCGCCAAATTTACCACCGGCGTGAAGGACAGTCATAATAACCTCTACTGCAGGACGTCCCATTTTTTCTTGTATACCAACTGGAATACCACGTCCATTATCGGTTACAAGAATACTATTATCTTCTTCGATGCTAACATTAATTTCATCGCAATATCCTGCTAATGCTTCATCGATACTATTATCGACAATCTCCCATACAAGGTGGTGAAGTCCTTTTCCACTCGTAGATCCAATATACATACCCGGACGTTTCCGAACTGCCTCTAGTCCCTCAAGCACCTGTATCTGGCTTTCATCATATGCGTTCTCTTGCATTTGTTTTTGGTCCATTGACACAAAGATCACCTACTTTTCCATTTAAACAGGGGTTATGCCCTATCTATTTCACAATCTACCGTGCCGTTCGTTACATGAATTGTTTTTGCTTCTTTCAATGTTTCGTGTTCAATTCCGTCGACACTCGTCGTTGTCACAAATGTTTGCACCTTACCTTGAATTGTATTTAACAGATGTGATTGACGATAATCATCTAGCTCTGATAAAACATCATCTAATAAAAGAATTGGATATTCCTTAACTTCTGAGTAAATCAATTCAATTTCAGCTAATTTTAGGGACAGTGCGGTCGTTCGTTGTTGTCCTTGCGAACCAAAGACTTGAACATTTTTACCATTAACGAAGAATTGTAAATCATCACGATGAGGACCTATTAAAGTCGTACCACGGAAAATTTCACGTTGTTTCACAGATTGAAAACTTTCATAGTATACTTCTTTTATTTTCGACAAATCCATTGATTCTGATACATCTACGCTTGGTTTATAGATGATTTCTAACTCCTCTAATCCTCTACTAATCCCACGATGGATTGGTGCAGCCCATTCTTGTAGTAAGTGCAAAAACTCAAAACGTTTTCGCAATATTTTTGTACCATGTTCAATGAGTTGAAGTGTAAATACATCCAACATCGTTTCCTCATTTTTGCTATTCCCTTGCATTTTTTTAAGCAAGTGATTTCGTTGCGTGAGCACCTTTTGATATTGACTTAGTTCATACAAATAAACGGGTGCTATTTGTCCAAGTTCCATATCTAAAAAGCGTCTTCTTACTTGAGGGCTTCCTTTTACAAGATTTAAATCTTCTGGGGCAAACATGACAACATTCATTTCACCGATGTATTGGCTTAGTTTTTGTTGTTCAAGTTGATTTAACTTTGCCTTTTTGCCTTTTTTAGAAATATTTAATTCTAAAGACAAAGAACTGTTTCTTTTTTGCAAGCTACCTTTGATTTGACCATAATCTTCATCCCAGCGAATGAGCTCACGATCATTAGAGGTTCTATGAGATTTCGCCATCGCTAATACGTAAATAGCTTCCATCAAATTTGTTTTCCCTTGTGCATTTTCGCCAATAATTACATTGACCTTATCCTCAAAGGAAAGCTCTAATTTTTCATAATTGCGATAGTTTTTTAATTGTATTTCTTTAATAAACAAAGGGCTCCCCCTTTATGCCTGAACTTGGAAAGTTCCGCTTCCTGGAATTTCAATAATATCGTTCGCATACAGTTTGCGACCTCTTCTATTTTCAAGTTCTTGATTCACGTACACTTCATATTCTTGTAAAAACCATTTTACAGCGCCACCTGTATCAATTACATCGGCTAACTTTAAAAATTGTCCTAGTGTAATATACTCTGTTGAAATTTTAATACGTTTCATAAAATCGCTCACTTTCTGAAAGTGTTCATTCTTTCATTGTACTAAATAAACTAGCATTAGGAAAGTAATACCCAAAAATCAAATAAGGGCTACTAGCATCTGAAAACTAGCAACCCTTCTTTCTTTCTTACTTAGTAAGTACGAACCGGTAAAATTAATTGAATAATGGATTCATCATTTACTGTACGAATTAAGAAAGGTCTCATTGCACCAGTAAAGCTAATCTTAATTTCAGTACTATCTAATGCCTTTAGTGCATCCATCATATATTTTGCACTAAAAGATATTTTTAACTCTTCCCCATCTACTTTTTCACATTGAACTTCTTCTACTACTTTTCCGATTTCCGGTGAATTCGAAGAAATTTCTAGCATTTCCTGTTCTAAGGTTGATAATTTCACAACATTATTACGACCATCTCTTGCTAATAGAGATGCACGATCAATTGCTTGTAAAAATTCTTTTGTATTTACAAAAATATCTGTTTTACTCTCAGCTGGAATTAAACGAGTTGTATCAGGGTAATTTCCTTCTAACAATCTTGAGAAGAATAATAAATGTTTTGTACGGAATAATACTTGATACTCCGTAATAACGATATCTACCATTTCTTCAGACTCATCTAGAATTTTGCTTAATTCATTTAAGCTTTTCCCTGGAATAACAACATTCGCTTGGAATTCATCTCCAATGCCTTCGATTTTTGCTTTTCGCAGAGCCAACCTGTGACTATCTGTAGCAATGCAAGTCAGTTCGCTGTTATATACCTTCCAGTTTACACCTGTCAAGATCGGTCTTGTTTCAGAAGTGGAAACTGCAAATACAGTTTGTCTGATCATATGTTTAAGTAAATCCGTTGGAATCTTAAAAACATGATGTTCTTCAATTTGTGGTAACAATGGATATTCTGCAGAATCTAAACCATTTAGATTAAACTCTGATTTTCCAGAAGTTATTTTTGTCATCAAATGATTTTCAACAGAAATTTCTACAGTTTCTTTAGGTAATTTTTTTACAATTTCACTAAAATATTTTGCCTGTAAAACAATACTCCCTGATTGTGTTACTTCTACGATTTCTTTTCCATCCTCTTCAACGGGGATAAAAGATTCAATCGAAATATCAGCATCGCTTCCTGTTAATGTAACGCCTTCTTCCGTAGCGACAACTTTAATCCCTGTAAGGATCGGAATTGTTGTACGAGAAGAAACAGCCTTCATTACATCTTGTACACTTCTTACAAGATAGTCTTTTTGTATTGTAAAACGCATAAAGAAAAACCTCCGGTAAGTATAAGATTTTATTTAATTAATAAAGATAAAAAAATAGTAGTAATAGTAATAGGGCTTGTGGATATGTGGATAACCCCTTTGAAGGATGTAAAAACAGTCTATCTACATGTGGATAGACTGTGCGTAAAACAAGGGAAGTTATTCACACTATTCAGCTACTACTTTAAAATATCGTTAATTTCTTCAACTTGCTTTTGTAATTGCGTATCCGTTTTAAGTAGCTTAGAAATTTTTTCATGGGCATGGATAACGGTTGTATGATCACGTCCGCCGAATTCTTCACCTATTTTAGGTAAGGAGGAGTCTGTAAGTTCGCGTGATAAATACATTGCAATTTGGCGAGGAAAGGCAACTGATTTTGTTCGCTTTTTCGCCTTGAAATCTTCTAATTTTACTTGATAAACATCCCCGACAGCCTTTTGGATATCATAAATAGAGATAATTTTTGGTTTAGAATTTGGAATAATATCTTTAAGTGCTTCAGCTGCTAAATCAGCATTAATATCTTTGTTAATTAAAGATGAATAAGCTACAACTCGGATGAGTGCCCCTTCTAGCTCACGAATATTTGAATCAATTTGATTTGCAATATAAAGCATGACCTCATTTGGTATATCAAGTCCTTCAGCCTTGGCTTTTTTACGTAAAATTGCAATTCGTGTTTCTAAATCTGGCGGCGTAATATCCGTAATAAGTCCCCATTCAAAGCGAGAACGAAGACGATCTTCTAAAGTTGGAATTTCTTTTGGTGGCCGATCACTTGAAATTACAATTTGTTTACTTTCTTCGTGTAATGCATTGAATGTATGGAAAAACTCTTCTTGAGTTTGTTCTTTTCCTGCTAAAAATTGAATATCATCTATCAATAAAACATCTACATTGCGGTATTTATTACGGAAATCGACCGCTTTATTATCACGAATGGAATTAATGAATTCATTTGTAAATTTTTCTGATGATAAATATACAACCTTTGCGTTTGGGTTATGTTCAATTACATAGTGACCAATTGCATGCATTAAATGGGTCTTTCCAAGTCCAACTCCCCCGTAAATAAAGAGGGGATTATATGCTTTAGCTGGTGCTTCGGCTACGGCCAATGAAGCAGCGTGAGCAAAACGGTTACCAGAGCCAATAACAAATGTATCAAACGTATATTTTGGGTTTAGCATACTCTGTGGTAAATGATTAGAATCATCTTGTGCTGAATTTGGTTTAGTAGGAGGAAGATCGATCTCCTCTTCCGCTTGACTTTGGGGAATAATAAAGCGAATAGCTAATTTTGCCCCTGTTAAATCATAAAGTGTTTCCGAAATTAGCTCTGAATAATGAGATTCTAACCAATCACGAGCGAATTCATTTGGAGCCGTAATTGTTAATACGTCTTTCTTTAAATTATGAGCGGTTGTTGATTTTAACCATGTTTCATAACTGGGTTTACTGACCTTTTTTTCTAGTTCTTTTAAGGCACTGTTCCATAAATCAGAGATGTTTTCCAAAGGTGTCCCTCCTTTACTAAGATGGTAAAAGAATAAGGTTGCGCAACAAATGTACAACCTAAATAAATATAAAATGTATATTTATACGAAACGTATTTTAAAACCTAAAAACGTCGTTTGTATATGAGATAGGGTTTTCGACAAAAAAAGCGAATGTGGATAAGCATTTACCCACATGTGATTAAAACTGTCCACATGTTATACACAATTTGTGGATAAGATAAAGATGTGGAAAACTTATTCAAAGTGAAAACACAACTATAATATCAAAAAAAAGTAGCTATAGCAATGAAATTAAGAAAGTTATCCACAAAATCAATACCTTGTGGAATAAACTTGTCCACAACACGATATACTGTGTAAAAGTAAGAAAAGAGTTTGTGGATATAAAAAACAAGAAAAAACATTTATCCACAAGGAAATATAGCGTCTGTGAAAAAGTATGTGAATAGGTTCAAAATGAATATTTGATGAAAATTTCTAGAACCATTGACATTTTCCTAGTTGATTAACTATAATTTATAAGACTGTCTTTAACAGATATTCCTCAGGGAGGTGTCATATAATGAAAAGAACTTACCAACCAAATAAACGTAAGCGCAGCAAAGTACATGGTTTCCGCAGCCGTATGAGCACAGCGAACGGACGTAAAGTGCTAGCAGCTCGTCGTCGTAAAGGAAGAAAAGTATTATCTGCGTAGACCACTGATCGTTCAGTGGTCTTTTTTTCTAATAATAGTGAATTTCCGCTGATGAACTACAGGAGTGTCAATTGATATGAAGAAAAAACATCGTATAAAAAAGAATGATGAATTCCAGACGGTTTTTCAAAAAGGAAAATCGAATGCGAATCGTCAGTTTGTTGTCTATCAACTAGATAAAGAAGAGCAGCCAAACTTTCGTATTGGCCTTTCTGTCAGCAAGAAAATAGGAAATGCAGTAGTGCGTAACCGAATTAAACGTATGATTCGCCAGTCGATCACAGAATTAAAAGATGAGATAGATTCTGGAAAAGATTTTGTTATAATAGCAAGGAAGCCTTGTGCAGAGATGACATATGAAGAATTAAAGAAAAGCTTAATTCATGTCTTTAAACGCTCTGGTATGAAAAGAATAAAAAAGTAGCGTAAGGAAATGAATTACACTATATACATACCGAAACAAGGAGGAGCAGGCTTTGAAAAAGAAAATAGGTTTACTAGCCATGGTTATTGTATTAATGGCAATTGCTACTGGTTGTAGTGAAACGGGTCAGCCGATTACACCGAAAAGTACTGGAATTTGGAATGAATATTTCGTATACCCGCTTTCTCAGTTAATTACGTATTTTGCCAACTTATTTGGTAGTAATTACGGTTTAGCAATCGTTGTTACAACTCTTATCATTCGTTTTGCATTATTACCATTAATGATTAAACAAACGAAGAGTACGAAAGCAATGCAGGCGTTACAACCAGAAATGGTGAAGCTAAAAGAGAAATATAGTTCTAAAGATCAAGCGACACAGCAAAAATTACAACAGGAAATGATGCAGTTATATCAAAAAAATGGTGTAAATCCATTAGCCGGTTGTTTACCAATCTTCATTCAAATGCCAATTCTATTCGCTTTTTATCATGCGATTATGAGAACGGCTGAAATTAAGCAGCATAGTTTCTTATGGTTTGATTTAGGACATGCAGATCCGTACTATATCTTACCGATTGTTGCGGCAATTACGACATTTATTCAGCAAAAGCTTGCAATGGCAGGAACTGCTGGCCAAAACCCGCAAATGGCAATGATGATTTGGTTAATGCCAATCATGATTTTAATCTTTGCAATTAACTTCCCAGCTGCATTATCACTTTACTGGGTTGTTGGTAATATCTTTGGTATCGCTCAAATGTATTTTATCAAAGGGCCAGAAATTAAGGCTAGTAAGGCTGAGGGATCAGGCAAGTGAGTGTAATCACTGCTAAAGGTCGAACAGTTGAGCAGGCAGTAGAGGATGCTTTAAGGCAATTAAATGCTTCAAAAGACCGAGTAGATATAAATATTATCGATGAAGGTAAAAGAGGATTCTTAGGTTTATTTGGGAATCGACCTGCAGTAGTAGAAGTTGTATTGAAGAAAGACCCAATTCAAGAATGTGAAGAATATTTAAAAAATGTTATTCACGATATGGGTGTGGAAGCTGAGATTAGTAAAATTGTAAAAGGACGCGAAGTTGAATTTACAATTTCTGGCGAAAATATAGGTGTTTTGATTGGAAAAAGAGGAAACACCTTGAACTCTTTACAGTATTTAACAAAACTTGTGGCGAATCGCAATACGAAGCAGTATATTGGTATCACACTAGATGCTGAAAATTATCGTAGTAAAAGAAAAGGTACATTAGAAGCACTTTCTTATCGATTAGCCAAACAAGTAGTAAGTACGAAAAAAAGAGTTGTGTTGGAACCTATGCCATCTTTTGAACGAAAGATTATCCACCAAGCATTATCTAATCATCAAAATATCATTACAACTTCTCAAGGAAAAGAACCACATCGACATGTTGTAATATCTTCCAAATGACCGGTTACTCAATTGAGTGCCGGTTTTTTTTGAGGGGAAAATAGATGTGGATAACTAAAAAACACTAAACTTATCCACTGTGAATAAGTTTAGTGTTTTTTACATGAGGACATAATAAAATGAGTTATTATTCTTTTGTAGATAGGTTCGTTATGGTATTCTAATAATTTAGTGAAGAAAATAATCATGTTGAAATAGAGATAAATAAGCAAGTGAGGTGAAAGGACATGGAATTCGATACAATTGCCGCAATTTCCACAGCGCTTGGAGAGGGTGCAATTGCCATTGTTCGAGTAAGTGGGGATGATGCGGTTGAAAAAGTTAATCGTATTTTTAAAGGGAAGGACTTAACAGAGGTTTCTTCTCACACAATTCATTATGGTCATATTGTTGATTTAGATACAAATCAGGTTATTGAAGAAGTGATGGTGTCTATTATGCGTGCACCAAGGACTTTTACACGTGAAAATATAGTAGAAATTAACTGTCATGGTGGACTTGTTTCGGTAAATAAAGTATTGCAGCTTATTTTAGCGCAAGGAGTACGATTAGCAGAGCCTGGTGAATTTACAAAACGTGCTTTTTTAAATGGCCGTATTGATTTATCACAAGCAGAAGCTGTTATGGACTTAATCCGTGCAAAAACAGATCGTGCAATGAACGTAGCAATTAATCAAATGGAAGGGCGATTATCTAAATTAATCGGCCGTCTGCGTCAGGACATATTAGAAACGTTAGCTCATGTTGAGGTAAACATAGATTACCCGGAATATGATGATGTGGAAGAAATGACACATAATATTTTAATTGAGAAAGCTACACATGTTCGTGCTGAAATTGCAAAAATATTAGAAACATCGAAGCAAGGAAAGATTTTACGTGAAGGTATTGCTACTGCAATTATTGGTAGACCTAACGTTGGGAAATCATCGCTATTAAATAGTCTCGTTCAGGAGAACAAGGCAATTGTAACTGATATTGCAGGAACAACTCGTGATGTTATTGAAGAGTACGTTAATGTGCGTGGTGTACCACTTAAACTTATAGATACGGCCGGGATTCGTGAAACAGAAGATGTTGTTGAACGAATTGGTGTAGAGCGTTCAAAAGAAATGATGAGTCAAGCTGATTTAGTGTTAGTTGTCGTTAATTATAGCGAAGCTTTAACGAATGAGGATGAAGATCTATTCCGTGCCGTACAAGGAAAAGATTTCATTGTTATTGTAAATAAGACAGATTTACCGCAAGCAATTGATATGGAACGTGTTATAGAATTGGCAGAGGGAAATCGTGTTATTACAACGTCGTTAATTGAGGAACAAGGAATAGATGAGCTTGAAACGGCAATAGCTGATTTATTCTTTGAAGGAACAATTGATTCTGCAGATGCAACATATGTTTCTAACGCGAGACATATTGGATTATTAACACAAGCAGGAAAAACAATTGGAGATGCAATTGAAGCGATAGAAAATGGTGTTCCAATTGATATGGTGCAAATTGATTTAACAAGAACGTGGGAAATACTTGGTGAAATTACTGGTGATACCGTTCATGAAAGCCTAATTGACCAGTTGTTCTCTCAATTTTGTTTAGGAAAATAATATAGTGATGTTTCAGAAAGATAGAGATTATTAGGAGGAATAAACAATGGGATACAATGCCGGTTCATACGATGTCATAGTAATCGGTGCAGGTCATGCAGGATGTGAAGCTGGTCTTGCGGCAGCACGAATGGGCTCCAAAACATTAATGTTAACAATTAACTTAGATATGGTAGCGTTTATGCCATGTAACCCTTCTGTTGGTGGACCAGCAAAAGGGATTGTTGTTCGTGAAATTGATGCATTAGGCGGAGAAATGGGACGCAACATTGATAAAACGCATATTCAAATGCGTATGTTAAATACAGGTAAAGGACCAGCTGTACGCGCACTTCGAGCACAAGCAGATAAATTCTCTTACCAGCATGAATTAAAGAAAACAATTGAAGAAACACCAAACTTAACGTTGTTCCAAGGAATGGTAGAGCGTTTAATCGTTGAAGATGGCGAATGTAAAGGGGTAATTACGCAAGCTGGTGCTGAATATACAGCAAAAACAGTCGTAATTACGACTGGTACGTTTTTACGTGGTGAGATTATTATGGGAGATTTAAAATATTCGAGTGGTCCAAATAATCAACAACCATCTATTACGTTATCAGAACATTTAGAGGAGCTTGGATTTGATCTTGTTAGATTTAAAACAGGTACACCTCCGCGCGTAAATAGTAATACGATTGATTACAGTAAAACAGAAATTCAGCCAGGTGATGATAAACCACGAGCTTTCTCTTTTGAAACGACAAAGTTTATTATGGATCAAATTCCATGTTGGTTAACGTATACAAGTACGGAAACACATCGTTTAATAGATGAGAACCTACATCGCTCAGCTATGTATTCTGGTATGATTAAGGGAACAGGTCCTAGATATTGTCCTTCAATTGAAGACAAAGTAGTAAGGTTTAATGATAAGCCACGCCATCAAATTTTCTTAGAGCCAGAAGGACGTAATACACAAGAAGTATACGTACAAGGTTTATCTACAAGCTTACCAGAAGACGTACAGCGTGATATGCTTAGAACAATCCCTGGTTTAGAAAATGTTGAAATGATGCGTACAGGTTATGCAATTGAATATGATGCAATTGTGCCAACACAACTATGGCCAACACTTGAAACGAAAAAAATTAAAAATTTATATACAGCAGGACAAATTAACGGAACTTCTGGTTACGAAGAGGCGGCAGGACAAGGGCTTATGGCCGGAATTAATGCAGCATGTCGTTCTTTAGGTAAAAAAGAAGTTATTTTAGGTCGCGAGGATGCTTATATCGGTGTCTTAATTGATGACCTTGTAACGAAAGGTACAAATGAACCATATCGTTTATTAACGTCTCGTGCAGAGTATCGTCTATTATTACGCCATGATAATGCGGATCTTCGTTTAACTGAAGTTGGTCGTGAAATTGGATTAATTAAAGAAGAGCGCTATGAGCGATTTACAAATAAAAAGTTACAAATTGAACAGGAAAAAGAACGTTTAAGCAGCATTATTATTAAACCACGTCCTGAAGTTCAAGAATTAATTCGCAGCATTGGTGGAAGTGAATTGAAAGACGGAATACGTGCAAGTGACTTATTACGTCGTCCAGAGATGACATATGAGCATATTCATCTTTTAGTACCAAGTGAAGTAGAATTAAGCGATGAAGTGACAGAACAAGTTGAAATTCAAATTAAGTACGAAGGATATATCGAAAAATCTTTACAGCAAGTAGAGCGTATGAAGAAAATGGAAAACAAAAAAATTCCTGTGGATATTGATTATGATGCGATTTCTAGCATTGCTTCAGAAGCTAGACAGAAATTGAAAGATGTTCGTCCACTTTCAGTGGGGCAAGCTTCACGTATTTCTGGCGTAAATCCAGCGGATATTTCCATTTTACTTGTGTATATTGAACAAGGAAAAATTGCGCGAGTATCGAACCAATAAATAGTAAGGAGATATTGTTAGATGAACATAGAACAATTTCAATCTATGCTAGAAGAGAAGGGTATCACCCTCTCTTCTAGACAGTTAGAGCAGTTCGAAATATACTTCGAAACATTAGTAGAGTGGAATGAAAAAATGAACTTAACGGCTATTACGGAGAAAGAGGAAGTATATTTAAAACACTTTTTTGATTCCATTACAGCTGCTTTTTATTATGATTTTTCAAAACCATTCTCAATTTGTGATGTTGGCGCAGGAGCTGGATTCCCAAGCATTCCTTTAAAGATCTGTTTCCCGCATTTAAAAGTGACGATTGTAGACTCATTGCAAAAACGTATTAATTTCTTAAATCATTTAGCACAAAAGTTGGAATTAAGTGACGTCGCGTTTTGTCACGATCGTGCTGAAACATTTGGGAAAAAAGAAGGTGTACGTGAAGCGTACGACATTGTAATGGCACGTGCAGTCGCGCGTCTTTCAGTATTAAGTGAGCTATGTTTACCACTTGTAAAAGTTGGAGGAACATTCATTGCAATGAAAGGTGCCGCAGCAAACGAAGAAATTGAAAATGGCAAGTATGCTTTAGAGGTGCTAGGTGGGGATCTAAAGGAGATGTCTACGTTCCAATTACCGTTTGAAGAAAGTGAACGTAATATTTTATTAATCGAGAAAAAGCGCAAGACACCAAAGAAATATCCACGCAAACCGGGAACACCCAATAAATTACCTATTGAAAAATAAATCTTATTAGACGTAAGATTAAATTATATAAATGAAAACGTAAATGTTTCATAGGAAACATTTTATGGAGAATAGTCAATAGGCCTAAAAGGTGGTGGAATATGTATGAAAAATACGTTTTCTCGTTTATTTGGCTTTGGAGATAAAGAGAGCGAATTCGAATTACAAGACGAAAGCCATGAAGAAATAGAAAAAAAGGTATATGAAGAAATACAAGAAATTCCGATAGTAAATATTACCCCTAACCGTTATCAACCACGAACAGTTTTTGATGATGCGCGTATTGAGGAGCTAGCATTAACAATTCGTACACACGGACTTATTCAGCCAATTGTTGTGAGGCAATATGAGGATGAGAAGTACGAAATTATTGCTGGAGAAAGACGTTTCCGTGCGGCAACAAAGTTAGGATGGGAAAAGGTTCCTGCAATTATAAAGAACTTAAATGATACAGAGACAGCTTCTGTAGCTTTAATTGAAAACTTGCAACGTGAGGAACTAACAGCAATCGAGGAAGCTGTGGCATATCAAAAGCTAATTGAGTTACATAATCTAACACAAGAAGCATTGGCACAACGGCTTGGAAAAGGACAATCTACAATCGCAAATAAGTTGCGATTGTTAAAGTTGCCTGAAGAAATAAAAGGTGCGTTATTAGAAAAAAGCATTACAGAGCGCCATGCCCGCGCGCTCATTCCTTTAAAGAATGAGGAATTACAACTGAAAGTTTTACAGGAAATTGTGGAGAAACAACTGAATGTAAAGCAAACAGAAGAACGAATTGCGAAATTACTAGAAGAAGCAAAACCGAAGCGTAAGGCAAAGCAAAAAGCAGTAAGTCGAGATACGAGAATCGCCATGAATACAATTAGGCAGTCATTACAAATGGTTGCTGACAGTGGTTTAAATGTTAATTCTGAGGAAGAAGAATTTGATGAGTACTATCAAATTACAATTAAAATTCCGAAGAAAAAATAATAATGGCGTGTTAGAGACCTAATCCGATTGGATAGGTCTCTTTTACTATATTTTCTTGTGAGATGAAGAAGGAGTTTAGAAAAAAATTTTGAAGTTTAATAAGGACGTAAAAGAAAAACTTTTATTTCATGTTACAATAAACGTAATTGTTACTAGAATAAGATAGAAAGGTTGAAAGTAGGTGACATCATGGGAAAAATCATTGCTATAGCCAATCAAAAAGGTGGCGTTGGGAAAACAACAACATCTGTTAATTTAGGGGCTGGATTGGCACAAGTAGGTAAAAAGGTCCTTCTTGTAGATATTGATGCTCAAGGAAATGCAACGACGGGTGTGGGAATTGAAAAATCCGAATTAGATCAATGTATTTACAATGTTCTTGTGGAAGATGCAGATGTTCAAGGGGTTATACAGAAAACCGCAACTGAAAACTTAGATGTTCTACCCGCTACAATTCAATTGGCAGGTGCTGAAATTGAATTGGTACCGACTATTTCCCGGGAAGTACGTTTACAAAGGGCATTACAGCCAGTTCGTGATGAATATGACTATATTATTATCGACTGTCCCCCGTCTTTAGGGTTATTAACGATTAATGCATTAACCGCAGCAGATTCTGTTATTATTCCTGTTCAATGCGAATATTACGCACTAGAAGGATTAAGTCAGCTATTAAATACAGTTCGACTTGTGCAAAAGCACTTAAATAAAAATCTAGCAATTCAAGGTGTATTGCTAACGATGTTGGATGCCCGTACGAATTTAGGGATTCAGGTTATAGATGAAGTGAAGAAATACTTTAGGGATAAAGTATACCGTTCGATTATTCCTCGTAATGTTCGTTTAAGTGAAGCACCAAGTCATGGGAAACCAATTATGCAGTATGACGCTAAATCAAGAGGGGCAGAAGTGTATATAGATTTAGCAGAGGAAGTGATTGCAGGTGGCTAAAGGATTAGGAAGAGGAATCAATGTGTTTTTTCCTGATTTAGATGTGAAAGAAGAAGAGACAATTCAGGAGATTGCGATAACTGAATTAAGACCGAATCCATATCAACCACGTAAACACTTTAATAAAGAGGCAATTCAAGAATTATCGGCTTCTATTAAAGAGCACGGCATATTACAACCGTTAATTGCTAGGAAGAGTATTAAAGGATATGAAATTGTGGCAGGTGAAAGAAGATATCGTGCTGCCAAAGAGGCCGGGTTTGAAAAGGTACCTGCCGTTGTAAGACAATTAAATGAGCAGCAAATGATGGAGTTTGCATTGCTTGAAAACTTACAACGAGAAGATTTAAATCCAATGGAAGAAGCAATGGCATATCAAATGTTAATGAATGAGCTAAATGTAACGCAAGAACAATTAGCAAAACGTCTTGGTAAGAGCAGACCTTACATTGCAAATTATACGCGGTTATTAAGCCTCCCTCCATTTGTACAAGATATGATTGCAAATGGTCAACTTTCAATGGCTCATGGGAGAACTTTACTTACAATAAAAGATGAAGAACAATTGAAATCTTTATTGAAACGAATTGAAAAAGAAGGATTAAATGTTCGTCAATTAGAGAAAATTGTTCAGGAGATTAATCAACGCGTTTCACGTGAAACAATACAAGTGAAAAAGGAAAGAAACATATTTTTCGTAGAACGCGAAACGTTCTTAAGAGAAAAATTTGGCACAGATGTGAAAATTAAAGAAACGAAAAAAGAAAAAGGTAAAATCGAAATTGAATTTTTTAATAAAGAAGATTTGAATCGTATTTTAGAATTATTAGCACAGAAAAACTAAAAAGCAAACCATCTTATTATTTATAGATGGTTTGCTTTTTTTAATACAGATAATTTTTGGTCAGTTTCTTTTATACTCTGTGCAATTACATCAGCCATTTTCATGACTAAACTTAATCTTGTATTTTGCAGAACGAAAAATTCCATAAAACCATTTAGATTTACGATGCCATGAATATGTAGATCACCAACTGCAGGTAATTTCTTATTCATTGCAGCTCCGGGTTTACTAGGCCCCATTCCGGTAGTGATAGAACCGATGCTTTGAGACTTTCCTAAACAGGCATCAACCGCAATTATAAATGAAGCAGGATTATCTTTCTGTATATTCTGAATTCTTTCTTCTAAATTTAGCGCATGTACCGGCTCATCTAGTGTGCCAAACACTTGGAAGTTTTTAATTCCTACTTGTTCTAATTTCGTACCGACTAACGGACCGAGTGCATCGCCTGTAGAACGATCTGTTCCGATACAAACGAGAATAATCGGTATATTCGTTTTAATAGGGATATGGGAAAGTAAGAAGTTACTGATTGTCTCGGAGGCTTCTACGTCTTGGTGCATAACATTTTGAGTTTCTTTTTCGAAAAAGGGTAAGCGAAAACTTCCAATATTCATGAAGCATCCATCCTTTTAATAAATTTTCAAAATATGTTATATGGTGAGTAAAATGGAAACTATAAGTGCGTACTTCCTGTAAAACTTGAGTGAAAACGGAAATAATAGTACTAGTATATATCTATTCGTTCCATTTTATACCTGCATAGAAGTTAACAAATGTAATTAAAATCATAAAATTTTTTCAGCAATTAGAAGACTTCTGATACAATAAGAAGGATAACTAAAAAGAAATTTTGGCTGGAGAGGTAGAGGTACATGGATTTATTAACGAAGTGGTTTAATGCCACAAAACAGTATTTATTAAATGCTGATCGTTGGGCTGATATTGGAACAGCGACATTGAAAATATGTATTATTTTAATCATTGGTGCAGTTGTTGTACGAGTTGCGCGTGCAATTGTACGAAATGCGTTTCGTATGGGAAGTCGTTCGCCAATTCAAATTTCAGAACGTCGTACAGTTACAGTAGCGAAGTTACTTGAAAATATTGTGGCATACGTTGTTATGTTCATTATGCTAATTGCGATTTTAGGTGTGTTTAATATTAATGCATCTGGTTTATTAGCCGGTGCCGGGGTAATTGGTTTAGCGGTCGGATTTGGTGCTCAAAGTTTAGTGAAAGATGTCATTACAGGGTTATTTATCTTGCTAGAAGACCAATTTTCAGTGGGAGACTATGTGAAAATTGGCCAGTTTGAGGGAGTCGTTTTAGAAATTGGACTTCGTACAACAAAAGTAAAGAGCTGGACAGGCGAAATTCATACTTTACCAAACGGAAGTATCATTCAGGTTACTAACTATTCAGTTAGTAATAGTGTTGCATTTGTTGATGTATCTATTTCGTATGAGGCTGACATAGCAAAAGCAGAGCAAGTCATTGAAGAATTATTAGAAGAATTACCTGCGCAATATGAGCAAATGGTAACAACGCCTCTGTTATTAGGCGTGCAAACATTAGCTGCATCAGAAGTTATATTACGTGTTATTGCAGAAGTAGAGCCGATGCAACATGCGGTTATTGCAAGAGTACTTCGTAAAGAAATTAAAAATCGTCTAGATTTACATGGGATTGAAATTCCATATCCACGTATGGTTTTATATAATCGTGAAGAATTGGTAAGTGGAAAAGCAATTTAGTATGGAGAGGGGTTTGGAGAATGGAGCAAAAGCAGTATAACTTGTACGATGTTGTGGAAATGAAGAAAGCCCACCCATGTGGTGAGAATCGTTGGAAGATTATTCGTATGGGAATGGATATCCGCATTAAGTGCGAGGGATGTGACCATTCAGTAATGATTCCTCGAAGAGAGTTTGATCGTAAGGTGAAAAAAATACTTGTGAAGCACGAAGAATAGAGAGAAAGTAACAGTTGCAGTGGGTAGCTGTTACTTTTTTTCGTTTGGAGGAAACTTGTCATTTTTTTCGTTACTATCTATAATGATGAAAGATTGAGACATAGGAGTGAAAAATATGGGATTAACGGCTGGGATTGTTGGATTACCTAACGTAGGGAAGTCCACTTTATTTAATGCAATTACACAAGCAGGAGCAGAATCTGCAAACTATCCATTCTGTACAATTGATCCAAACGTAGGGATTGTAGAAGTACCAGATGAGCGTTTAAATAAATTAACGGAATTAGTAGAACCGAAAAAAACTGTTCCGACTGTATTTGAGTTTACTGATATTGCAGGTATCGTAAAAGGTGCTAGTAAAGGTGAAGGTTTAGGAAATAAATTCTTATCTCATATTCGCCAAGTAGATGCAATTTGCCAAGTTGTTCGTTGTTTTGAAGACGAAAATATTACGCACGTTTCAGGGAAAGTAGATCCAATCGATGATATTGAAACAATCAACTTAGAGCTAATCTTAGCAGATTTAGAATCTGTTGATAAACGTATCGAGCGTGTTGCGAAATTAGCAAGACAAAAAGATAAAGAAGCAGTATATGAGCATGAAATTTTAGTGCGTTTAAAAGAAGCCTTCGAAGAGGGAAAACCGGCTCGTACTGTTGAGTTTACAGAAGAGCAGATGAAGATTGTTAAAGGTCTTCATTTACTGACAACGAAAGAAATGTTATACGTAGCAAACGTAAGCGAGGACGATGTTATCGATCCTTCTGAAAACAAATACGTACAAATGGTAAAAGAATTTGCTGCAAATGAAAATTCTCAAGTAATCGTTGTATGTGCAAAAATCGAATCAGAAATCGCTGAGTTAGACGAGGAAGAGAAAAAGGTATTCCTTGAAGAGCTAGGCATTGAAGAATCTGGTTTAGATCAATTAATTCGTGCTGCATATGATTTATTAGGACTTGCTACTTACTTCACAGCTGGTGTGCAAGAAGTACGTGCATGGACGTTTAAACAAGGTATGAAAGCACCACAATGTGCTGGTGTAATTCATACAGACTTTGAGCGTGGATTTATTCGTGCGGAAACAGTTTCTTATGATGATTTAATGACAAACGGTTCTATGACAGCTGCAAAAGAAGCTGGAAAAGTACGTTTAGAAGGAAAAGAGTATATCGTAAAAGACGGAGACGTTATGCACTTCCGCTTCAACGTTTAATTTAATATTTCCTAGGAAAAATAAAGATATAAGCTTGGCAAATATATTATGTGTTTGCCAAGTTTTTTATGTATGGGTGAGTTGATTCATCTAACTTACTATGATATAATCTAAACTCGTGAGTAATTACTATAAATTAATTGCTCCTTGCCCATTATGGGCCGTTTAGACCAAAAGGAGGTGAAAGTGTAATGAGAAAGTACGAAATTATGTACATCATTCGTCCTGGCGTTGAAGAAGAAGCTCAAAAAGCTTTAGTTGAACGTTTTGCAGGTGTTTTAACAAACAATGGTGCAGAAATCATTAACACGAAAGAGTGGGGTAAGCGTCGTTTAGCTTACGAAATCAACGACTTACGTGAAGGTTTCTACATGATCTTAAACGTGAACTCTAACGCAGAAGCGATTAACGAATTCGACCGTTTAGCTAAGATCAACGAAGACATCCTTCGTCATATCGTTGTTAAAGAAGAAGAAAAATAATTGATATATAAGGGAGAGTGGTTCGATTGATGAATCGTGTTATCCTCGTTGGTCGTTTAACTAAGGACCCTGACTTACGTTACACGCCCAATGGTGTTGCAGTAGCTACTTTTACGTTAGCTGTGAATCGCGCATTTGCGAATCAACAAGGTGAGCGTGAAGCTGACTTTATTAATTGTGTAATATGGCGTAAACAAGCAGAAAACGTAGCAAATTATTTGAAAAAAGGTAGCTTAGCAGGCGTAGATGGACGTCTTCAAACTCGTAATTACGATGGACAAGATGGTAAACGTGTATATGTAACAGAAGTTCTTGCGGAAAGCGTACAATTTTTAGAGCCGCGTAATGGCGGTGGGGAGCAACGTGGTTCATTTAATCAGCAACCATCAGGAGCTGGTTTCGGTAACCAAAGCTCTAACCCATTTGGTCAATCTAGTAATTCGGGCAACCAAGGTAACCAAGGAAACTCTGGATTTACGAAGAATGACGATCCATTTTCAAATGTAGGTCAACCGATCGACATTTCCGACGACGATTTACCGTTCTAATACAGTAAATTTGTTAGTTTTAACTAAGAATGGAGGGAAATAGACATGGCAGGACGCAAAGGTGGACGTGCGAAACGTCGTAAGGTGTGTTTCTTCACAGCTAACGGCATCACTCGCATTGACTATAAAGATGTTGATTTATTAAAACGTTTCGTTTCTGAGCGTGGTAAAATTTTACCTCGTCGTGTAACAGGAACAAGCGCGAAATACCAACGCAAACTTACAGTTGCAATTAAACGTGCTCGTCAAATGGCACTTTTACCATATGTTGGTGAATAATAGCGTATGAAATGCACAGTAGAGTCGGACTCTACTGTGCATTTTGCTATGCTTTTCTTTTTTTGAAAGAGAGGTTAGAGGATGAAAAATACGAAATTTATTACTGAGGGTGCAGCGTTGTTAGCGATATATGCAATGTTGCTACTTATATCTATGTATGTTCCGATTTTAGGTACAGTTGTAACGTTTGCGTTGCCATTGCCATTTATATTGCTAACGATAAGATATAAATTATCTAATGCTTTTGTAATTTTTACGGCGGCGCTTTTTATTACTGTTATTGTCAGTCAGCCGATGAACCTAGTGAAGACAACTATGTTTGGATTGATAGGTATCGTTTTAGGATCTATGTATAAAAAACGAAAAAAACCGGTAGAGATTTTGATGGCGGGGACGCTTGCATACTTAATTGGTATTATGCTCATTTATGTTGTGAGTATAAAGTTTTTTAACATAGATTTAATGAAGCAAATGCAAAATATGTTTAATGAAAGTATGGCACAAAGTGAAAAGATAGTCAGTGCTGCTGGTATGCCGATTAGTAAAGAACAAAAAGAGTTATTTGCACAAATGAATGATATGCTACAAACGTTATCTCCAAGTTTACTTGTAATGGTTTCTGCATGTTTTTCTTGGATCACAGTAATATTATCGGGCAGTGTTTTGAGAAAGTTAAAACACGATGTTATACCTTGGCCTAGATTTAAAGATATACAATTACCAAAGAGTATTGTTTGGTATTACGTTATATTTATTTTGTTATCAACTTTTATAAAAGTAGAACCGACATCATATTTACATATGGTATTTTCTAACCTATATGTCATATTTGCTTTACTACTCGTACTGCAAGGTCTGACATTTATCGCTTTTTTAGCGCATAGCAAAGGTTTTACGAAAGGGGTTCCTATTATTAGTTTTATTGTCTGCATGTTTATTCCGATGCTGTTTCCTCTTGTGACAATCTTAGGTATAATTGATTTAGGGATTTCATTGCGTTCTAAAATAGGAGGATGAAGTAATATTCCTTATACTATTTTAATCTGTTTAACTAACTGGAAGGTGAGTTAGTTTTACTTTATAGGAGTTGTATACATGCCTGAATTTTATAAGAAACAGTGGTTTTTATATCCTGTTTATGTATTGGCATTTTTCGTGTTTGTGCTCATTTCGATCCTCTGTTATTTTCATTTAATGATGGGGATAGCTGCCTTTTTTATTTTTTGTATCGTCCTTTTTGTTGTTGTACGATTTGAACTTACCTTTCAAAAGAATTTCGAAAAGCATACGACAGATATGATTACAAGGGTAAAGAAAGTAAGTAATGAGGCATTTAACCAAATGCCGATTGGTATTTTGTTATACAATAAGGATTATGGGATTGATTGGGCGAATCCTTATTTATCTTCATGTCTGGGACAGCATGCATTAGCTGGATGGCACCTTTATGATGTATCGGAAACGTTACTTCTTTTTATTAAAGGAGAAACTTCCGATGATATAGTTTCTTTAAATAATCGAAAGTTTCGTGTTTTTGTAAGGAAAGAAGAAAAGTTAATTTATTTCTTTGATGTAACGGAACAAACAGAAATTGAAAAGATGTATGAGGATCAACGTACTGTTTTGGCTGTCATTTATTTAGATAATTATGATGAAGTTACACAAGGTTTAGATGATCAATTACGTACGAATATAACAAGTCTTGTAACATCACGACTAAATGAATGGGCCGTTAAGTATGGGGCATATTTAAAACGTGCATCTTCAGAAAGATTCTTCGTTGTACTAAATGAAAGTATTTTAGCACAGATGGAGAAAGGGAAATTTAGCATTTTAGATCAGGTGCGTGAAGAAACATCCAAAAGGAATATACCACTCACCTTAAGTGTAGGTGTTGGATCAGGTGATTTACCGTTATCAGAACTTGGGGCAATGGCTCAGTCCGGTTTAGACCTTGCGCTTGGACGTGGTGGAGATCAAGTAGCTATTAAACAGGCAACAGGTAAAGTTAAGTTTTATGGTGGTAAGACAAATCCGGTTGAAAAACGTACTCGCGTGCGTGCCAGAGTTATTTCGCATGCATTAAAGGATTTAGTATTAGAAAGTAGCAATGTCATTATAATGGGGCACAGGGCTCCTGATATGGACGCAATTGGTGCCGCGATTGGTATTTTAAAGGTAGCGCAATTAAATGAGCGCAAAGGATATATTGTGCTAGATGAAAATGATTCTGATAAGGGAATTAAGCGTTTGATGGATAAAGTGAAACAAAACGAAGAGTTATGGTCTCACTTTATTACACCAGGACAAGCGATGGAATTTGCAAATGATGATTCTTTACTTGTTGTTGTTGATACGCATAAACCTTCAATGGTGATGGAAGAAAAGCTGTTACGCAAAATTGAAAATGTAGTTGTTATTGACCATCATCGCCGAGGAGAGGATTTTATTGAGGATCCATTACTTGTTTACATGGAGCCCTATGCTTCTTCCACGGCAGAACTTGTTACAGAATTACTTGAATATCAACCGAAAAATTTAAAAATGACAATGTTAGAAGCAACGGCATTGTTAGCAGGTATTATCGTTGATACGAAAAGCTTTACGTTCCGTACGGGTGCTCGTACGTTTGATGCTGCTTCTTATTTACGCTCACATGGTGCAGATACTGTACTTGTACAAGAGCTTCTAAAAGAAGATATGGATCAGTATTTACGGGTTGCAAAAGCTATTAAAAATGCGTACATTTATACAAATGGAATTGCGATTGCAAAGGTTGATAGTGATGATTACTATGATCAAGTGCTTATTGCGCAATCAGCGGACACGTTATTAACAATGACAGGAATTATTGCGTCATTTGTTATTGCAAAACGTGGCGAGAATTTCATTGGAATTAGCGGCAGGTCTTTAGGTGAAGTGAATGTGCAGCTAATTATGGAAAATTTAGGGGGTGGCGGGCATTTAACGAATGCAGCCACACAAATGAAAAATGTTACAGTAGATGAAGCTGAGGAGAAGCTTCGATTTGTTATTGATGACTATTTACAGGGAGGCACACAATCATGAAAGTAATTTTTCTAAAAGACGTAAAAGGTAAAGGGAAAAAAGGAGAAATAAAAAACGTACCAGATGGCTATGCAAATAACTTCTTACTAAAACAAGGATTAGCTGCTGAAGCGACAAATAGCAGTATGAAAACTTTAGAAGCTCAAAAACGTAAAGAAGAAAAAGATGCAGCAGCAGAGCTTGAAAGTGCAAAACAATTGAAAGAAACATTAGAGAAACTAACTGTAGAATTAAAGGCTAAATCTGGAGAAGGTGGCCGTCTATTCGGTTCAATTACAAGTAAACAAATCGTAGATGCAATGCAAAAATCACACAAGATTAAACTTGATAAGCGTAAATTTGAAATGGATGATGCAATTCGTGCATTAGGCTATACAAACGTTACTGTGAAATTGCATCCGCAAGTAACAGCAACAGTAAAAGTTCATGTTAGTGAACAATAAAAATAAGGTAAGCAAGGAGGATTGCGCATGAGTGATGTAATGGCTGATCGTACCCCTCCGCATAATATAGAAGCTGAGCAGGCCGTCTTAGGTGCTATATTAATTGATCAGGATGCGTTAACGTCAGCATCGGAACTATTGGTACCTGACTCATTTTATCGAACGAAACATCAAAAGATTTTTGAAGTCATGCTTGGGTTGTCTGATAAGGGAGAGCCAATTGACTTAGTAATGATGACGTCGGCGATGGCCGACCAAGGATTACTAGAAGAAGTTGGTGGGGTTTCTTACTTAGCAGAATTAGCAGAAGTTGTTCCGACTGCTGCTAACGTAGAGTATTATGCACGAATCATCGCTGAAAAAGCACTGTTACGTCGTTTGATTCGAACGGCGACTCATATCGTGTCTGATGGGTATGAGAGAGAAGATGATGTGGATGGCCTTTTAAATGAGGCTGAGAAAAAAATATTAGAAGTATCTCATCAAACAAATGCGAAAGCATTCCAAAATATTAAAGACGTTCTTGTAGATGCTTACGATAAAATCGAACTTTTGCATAATCAAAAAGGTGAAGTTACTGGGATACCAACTGGGTTTACTGAATTAGATAAGATGACGGCAGGGTTCCAGCGAAATGATTTAATCATCGTGGCGGCACGTCCATCGGTAGGGAAAACGGCATTTTCATTAAATATCGCACAAAATGTAGCGACGAAAACGGATGAAAATGTAGCGATTTTCAGTCTAGAGATGGGTGCTGATCAGCTTGTTATGCGTATGCTTTGTGCAGAAGGGAATATTGATGCGCAAAGGCTTCGTACCGGGTCATTAACTTCTGATGATTGGGCGAAGCTAACGATGGCAATGGGTAGCCTTTCTAATGCTGGTATCTATATTGATGATACGCCAGGGATTAAAGTAAATGAGATTCGAGCAAAATGTCGTAGATTAAAACAAGAACAGGGTCTTGGTATGATTTTGATTGACTACTTACAGCTTATTCAAGGAAGCGGGAAATCAGGAGAAAACCGTCAGCAGGAAGTATCTGAGATTTCGCGTACACTAAAAGGGATTGCGCGTGAATTACAAGTGCCTGTTATTGCCTTATCACAGTTATCTCGTGGTGTAGAATCTCGTCAAGATAAACGTCCGATGATGTCTGATATTCGTGAATCGGGGAGTATCGAGCAGGATGCTGATATTGTAGCCTTCTTATACCGTGAGGATTACTATGACCGAGAAACGGAAAATAAAAATACGATTGAAATTATTATTGCAAAGCAGCGTAACGGTCCCGTAGGCTCAGTAGAGCTGGCATTCGTTAAAGAGTTCAATAAGTTCGTTAACTTAGAACGACGCTTTGAGGATGGACATGCGCCGCCTGCATAAAGATAGTATAAAAAAGAAATGCATTTCTTATAATAAGATGTGTTTCTTTTTTTTTATAGGAAAGATAAGGCTTTCATAATGTAAAAATATAATTCTTACGAACGAAAATGTTTTTTAATAAAAAAATGTTCGCTTTTTGGTTGACTTCTTTTTCGGTTTTGGTACAATTATATTGTTTGAATAGATCGTTTGAAAATTGCGGAGGTGCTTTAATAATGTCTTCAGTAGTAGTTGTAGGAACACAATGGGGCGACGAAGGAAAAGGTAAAATCACTGATTTTCTTTCTGAGCATGCGGAAGTAGTTGCAAGATATCAAGGTGGAAATAACGCAGGACATACAATTGTTTTCGGCGGAGTTAAATATAAATTACACTTAATTCCATCTGGTATTTTCTATAAAGAAAAAATTTGTGTAATCGGAAACGGCTTAGTAGTAGATCCGAAAGCATTACTTGAAGAGTTAAAATACTTACACGATCGTGGTGTAAGTACTGATAATTTACGCGTAAGTAACCGTGCGCACGTTATTTTACCTTATCACTTAAAACAAGATGAGTTAGAAGAAGCAAGTAAAGGTGATGACAAAATCGGTACAACGAAAAAAGGTATCGGTCCTGCATATATGGATAAAGCTGCTCGTATTGGTATTCGTATGGCTGATCTTTTAGACCGTGAAGCATTTAAAGAGAAGCTTGAGCGCAATTTAGCACAAAAAAATCGTTTATTTGAAAAAATGTACGATACAGAAGGTTTCAGTGTAGAAGAAATCTTTGAAGAGTACTTCGAGTATGGACAACAAATCGCACAATATGTATGTGATACGTCTGTTGTATTAAATGATGCATTAGATAACAATCACCGTGTATTATTTGAAGGTGCACAAGGTGTTATGCTTGATATTGATCACGGTACGTACCCATTCGTTACATCTTCTAACCCAATTGCTGGTGGTGTAACAGTTGGAACTGGAGTTGGTCCTGCGAAAGTTACACGCGTTGTAGGTGTATGTAAAGCATATACAAGCCGCGTAGGTGATGGTCCATTCCCTACTGAGCTTAATGATGAAATTGGTCACCAAATTCGTGAAGTTGGTCGTGAGTATGGAACGACAACTGGTCGTCCACGCCGCGTAGGTTGGTTCGATAGCGTTGTTGTAAGACATGCACGTCGTGTTAGTGGTCTAACAGATCTATCATTAAATTCTATCGACGTTCTAACAGGTATTCCAACTCTTAAAATTTGTGTTGCTTACAAATATAATGGCGAAGTTATCGATGAAGTTCCAGCAAACTTAAACATTTTAGCTAAATGTGAGCCTGTATACGAAGAGCTTCCAGGTTGGACAGAAGATATTACTGGTGTAAAATCATTAGATGAGCTTCCTGAAAATGCACGAAAATACGTAGAACGTGTTTCTGAGTTAACAGGAATTCAATTATCTATGTTCTCAGTTGGACCAGATCGTAACCAAACAAATATCGTTCGTAACGTATACGAAGCTTAATTGATATTTTTAAGAAAAAACTCATGTCCGCATGAGTTTTTTCTTATCTTTTATAAAAAAAATAAAAAAATGTATTGCAAAAAACAAAGAGAACATGTTATGATACATCTTGTCGTCACGAAAATATGACGTTGGTGAGTATGAGCCATTAGCTCAGTTGGTAGAGCATCTGACTTTTAATCAGAGGGTCGAAGGTTCGAGTCCTTCATGGCTCACCATTTTATTTTTCGTGGCCCGTTGGTCAAGTGGTTAAGACACCGCCCTTTCACGGCGGTAACACGGGTTCGAATCCCGTACGGGTCATGTTTTTTTATGCTTATTTTTGGTCCCGTGGTGTAGTGGTTAACATGCCTGCCTGTCACGCAGGAGATCGCCGGTTCGACCCCGGTCGGGACCGCCACTTTTGTTTATACCACCATTAGTGGTTTTATATATAGTTTTGGCTCGGTAGCTCAGTCGGTAGAGCAGAGGACTGAAAATCCTCGTGTCGGCGGTTCGATTCCGTCCCGAGCCACTCTCAGGATATTAAGTGGGCCCACTTAATATCCTTTTTATTTGTGTAATTTTACAAAATTGAGTAGTTATTTTAAAATAGAATGAGGAGCCTCTAGCAGTTGAAGCTAGAGGTTTTTCTATAGATCGTATAGGATTCCGTGTAAAAGTGGATCATACATGAGTCTGTGAGAATAGAGGAGAAAGTACTTAAGCAAAAGATGCGGTCATATAGGGACATACTATGTAGACATCAATGTGTTTAGGGATATTGACCATATTTTTATAAGGAGGAAATAGACGATGATGGGAAAGAAAATTTTAGTAGTTGATGATGAAAAGCCGATTGCGGATATTTTGAAGTTCAATCTAGAAAAAGAAGGTTTTGAAATTGTAATGGCGCATGATGGTGATGAGGCGATTGAAAAAGCGAATGAAGAACAGCCAGATATGGTTTTATTAGATATTATGTTACCAGGTAAGGATGGCTTAGAGGTTTGCCGTGAAATACGTAAAAGCTCAGAAATGCCGATTATTATGCTTACGGCGAAGGATTCTGAAATTGATAAAGTATTAGGGCTTGAGCTTGGGGCAGATGATTATGTAACGAAGCCATTTAGTACGAGGGAATTGCTTGCTCGCGTGAAGGCTAACTTACGTCGCCATCAACAAGGCGGTGCTGCAGAAAAAGAAGAAAATACGGAAATGGTTATTGGACCAATTGTTATCAATCCAAATGCGTATAGTGTCACAAAACGTGAAGAAAATATTGAACTTACACATCGTGAATTTGAGTTACTACATTATTTAGCGAAACATTTAGGACAAGTTATGACACGCGAACATTTATTACAAACAGTTTGGGGTTATGACTATTTTGGGGATGTACGTACAGTGGATGTAACAGTGCGTCGTTTACGTGAAAAAATTGAAGATAATCCAAGTCATCCTACTTTAATTGTCACTAGACGTGGGGTAGGGTATTACTTGCGTGACCCAGAGCAGGAATAATATATGAAGAAAGTCGGTTTTTTTCAATCTATTCATTTAAAATTTGTACTCATATATATGCTATTAATATTGATAGCTATGCAAGTTATTGGGGTATATTTCGTAAGAGAGTTAGAAAAGAGTCTTGTACAAGGCTTTAGAGATTCTTTAACGCAGCAAACGAACTTATTATCGTATAACTTGAAACAAGAGTTTAAAAAAAGTTATACAAAAGCAGAGACAGAGTCCACAGATGAAACGATTAAAACTTCTATTCGAAAATTTGCCTCTGATCGAAAGAAAGATATCCAAGAGGTAAGTGTATTTGATTCGAATAGAAAACTGCTCGCTATTTCAGATGAGGCAAAGCAAAATAAGGTAAATAGAACATCAACTGATATAGCTGTTCAGCGGGTATTGGTACAAAAAAAGCCAGAAGTGAAAATTGAGAAGGATGGTCGTACAGGTCATCGTGTACAAGTTATGCTTACTCCGATTCTAGATGATAACGGCAAAGATCCACTTGGTGTTATTTACATTGTTGCATCTATGGAAGATGTTTATAAACAGATGAAGGATATTAATCAAATTTTTGCGACTGGAACCGTTATTGCATTACTCGTAACAGCTGTACTTGGAGTTTTATTAGCTCAAACGATTACGAGACCAATCTCAGATATGCGAAGACAAGCAATTGAAATGGCAAAGGGAAACTATTCAAGAAAAGTAAAAGTTCATAGCCATGATGAGATTGGACAATTAGCATTATCTTTCAATAATTTATCAAAAAAATTACAACAAGCTCGTTCTTCAACGGAAAGTGAAAGACGTAAATTGTCATCCGTTTTATCACATATGACAGATGGAGTAATTGCTACTGACCGAAAAGGGGACATTATTTTATTAAATGATCCTGCGGAAAAGATGCTAAATGTTTCGCGCGAAACGGCGCTCGATCAATCTGTTTTGGAAGTATTAGGGATACAAGAAGAATTTACGCTTGATCATTTATACGAAGAGCCTGATTCTGTGTTATTAGATTTTAGTACGAGAAATGAGCCATATATTTTACGCGCAAGTTTCTCTGTTATTCAAAAAGAGACAGGGAAAGCAAATGGTTTAATTGCTGTATTATATGATGTAACTGAGCAGGAGCGCATAGAAAGAGAACGCCGTGAGTTTGTAGCAAACGTCTCTCATGAACTAAGAACGCCATTAACGACAATGCGCAGTTATTTAGAGGCACTTACAGACGGTGCATGGCAAGATCCAAATATTGCACCGCAATTTTTAACAGTTACACAAGAAGAAACGGAAAGAATGATTAGACTTGTAAATGCGTTATTACAGCTATCTAAACTTGATAGTACAGAACATCGTTTAATGAAAGAATGGGTCGACTTTACTGACTTCTTTAATAACATTATTGATCGTTTTGAAATGTCTAAAGAGCAAAATGTAAGTTTCAAACGATCTTTCTCTAAAAAATCTCGATTTATTGATATGGATACGGATAAAATTACGCAAGTATTGTATAACATTATTTCGAATGCATTAAAGTATTCACCAGAGGGTGGAACAGTAACATATCGCTTACGTGATCGCGGGGAATTATTAGAGATTAGTGTAAGTGACCAAGGAATGGGTATTCCGAAAGAAAACGTCGATAAAATCTTTGAACGTTTTTATCGCGTAGATAAAGCGCGTTCAAGACAAATGGGTGGTACAGGACTTGGGTTAGCAATTGCGAAAGAAATGATTGAGGCACATGGTGGCTCGATTTGGGCGAAGAGTGAGGAAGGAAAAGGGACAACGATTTATTTCACTTTGCCAATGGCAGCGGATGAAGAGGACGATTGGGAATGAGTATGGAAAATGTTAAAACAATAGTTTTAATTAATTTAGTTGTAATTAGCCTATTTCTTACTTTTAACTTATGGACGTATGTGCCAGATTCCACGTCTATGCAAAACGCAAAATTTGTGCAGGGGAATGAAGGAACTACACAAACTAAAATCGCTGATGTTGTCCGCCCTACTTCTATCATCGTGCATAAAGATAAAAATCATTACGGGAGCAAAAGAGAGGGAGATATAGAATCAATCTATAGACCTTTGGAAGCAGGGGAATTACATGGTTTCAAAGAGATATCGATTGCTAAGGCTGACTTCCTTTCTTATGTGCATGGTGAAGGGAAAATTGAACTTATTTTCCCTACCAACATCCCATTTGATGCAGTTAAATCTATGTTTAGTATGAAAGAAAAAAGTATAGATAAGCCGAAACACTTTAATCGAATTATTCTCGATCTTTCTAGAAGTAGGGATCAGGAAATTAAAATTAATTTTGTTTCTGATGGTGATAACTCTAGAATATATGAAGCAAAATTAAGTGGTGTGTATTTAAAAGATATTGTAAATGCACAAAATCAATTTATAGTATCAGCGAAACCTTATTTTGACTATCAAATTAATGATATGAAAAAGCTATTTTTACCAGATGGAACGACAGAATTAAGTAATATAACATATATTTCATCTAATTTAGCGGTTGATACATTTAAGAATGCTCTTTTTAGTGATCCACGTTATTTAAGTCCGATTATCGAGCAATCGAAAGAAATATTTACAGATGGTATTAGGTCCATGGAGATTGAAAACGATCAGCATATGCTAAAGTATAAAAATTCTTCTGTTTCAAGTGAGAAAACGACAGATAATTTAATGCTTTTACAAAAAAGCTTTGATTTTGTAAATGGTCATAGTGGAAGCCTGGATTCATATCGTTTGGACTATATGAATAAAGGACAAACAGTATTCCGTTTACATGAAGATGGATATTCCGTATTCAATACAGATGGATTAGCTGAATTGAGGCAAGTATGGGGATCAGAAGAAGTAATGGAATATGAAAGACCATTGTTATCTTTAAATACGAAAGGTATAGAACAGAAGGTTACTCTTCCATCAGGGCACGTTGTGATAGCATCTTTAGAAAATAATCCCGCTGTAGATAAGCGCTTCATTAAAGACATTGGTATTGGATACAAATTAGCACTAGACGGACAAGTAGCTCGACTACAGCCAATTTGGTATGTAAAGTTTGTTGAAGATGAAGCTGGCAAACAAAAAATATATGAGTGGAGTGAGGGAGGACTAAATGGATTGGGATCGGATTAAAACCATATTTATTGTGACCTTTTTTGTTTTGGACCTCTTTCTCATCTTTCAATTCATTCAAAAGCAAGATAGTAATCAATTGGAGCTTATTGCAGAAACAAAGATAGATCAAGAATTAAAAGCAAACAAAATTACTATGGGTAATTTCCCTAAAGAACCGAAAAAAGAGTCATTTATTAGAGCAGAAAACAAGGCATTTAAAGAAGAAGATGTACAGTCTTTAAAAAATCAAACAGCGCATATACAAAATATGTACAAGATAGAAAGTAAGCTAAAAGAGCCCTTTTTAAATACAAAATCATTATCCAAAGATAAGTATAATGATTTTTTGAAGAACTATGTATTGGATGGACAAAAGTATGAGTTTGGGGCGATGAAAGACTCTAAAATTTACTTCTTCCAAAAATATAAAGATAAGCCTATTTTCTATAACGAACAGGCAATGATTGTCGTGGAATTAAATGAAAAAAATGAACTTGTGTCTTACACGCAGACGATGCTAACTGATTTAAAAGAAATGGGCGAAAGTGAAAAAACGAAACAGCAAGAAATTATTACTGCCCAAACGGCTTTAGAAAACCTGTATTTAAAAAATAAAGTTCATGGAAATACACATGTAAAAGAAGCACAAATTGGTTATGCCACCCTTACCGCATCTACTTCTAATAACCAAGTACTGGCTCCAACATGGAATTTAAAAACGGAGCAGAAGCAGGACTTCTTTGTAAATGCAATTGAAGGACAAGTTATGGAATTAGGTGAAAGGGAAAATCAAGTGGTTGATGAACATACTGGAGTGAGAAAGAATGGGGTTGCATTTTAGCGTACTTGCAAGTGGAAGTACAGGGAATATGCTATATGTAGGAACAGATGAAAAAAAATTACTCGTCGATGCAGGTTTAAGTGGTAAAGCAACAGAGGCTTTATTTAAACAGGCAGAACTAAATATAAATGATGTATCAGGTATTCTTGTAACGCATGAACATAGTGATCATATTAAAGGATTAGGTGTATTGGCACGTAAATATGATTTACCTGTTTATGCAAATGAGAAAACATGGAATGCAATGGAACACTTAATAGGAAATATTCCAACTGAGCAAAAGTTCATTTTCTCAGTTGGGGATGTGAAAACATTCGGTGATATTGAGGTCGAGTCATTTGGGGTTTCTCATGATGCGGCAGAGCCGATGTTCTATGCCTTTCATAATAATAATAGAAAGTTAGCCCTTATTACAGATACGGGATACGTAAGTGACCGTATGAAAGGTGTGATTAAGGGGGCGAATGCTTTCGTGTTTGAAAGTAATCATGACGTGGAAATGCTTCGTATGGGACGTTATCCATGGAGTATTAAGCGACGTATTTTAAGTGACGTAGGGCACGTTTGTAATGAAGATGCTGCATTAGCGATGGCAGATGTAATTACAGATGAGACAAAGCATATTTATTTAGCCCATTTAAGTTTAGATAATAACATGAAAGAATTGGCGCGAATGTCAGTATCACAAGTATTAGAGGAAAAGGGATTTGGAGTGGGAGAAGCCTTTGAAATCCACGATACGGATCCAAAAATGCCTACAAAAATTCAATACGTATAATTCTCCATTTTAGTAAACAATAAAGGTGAATATAGTTGTTTTCAGGAAGATAGGTGAACAAATATGTCCTTTATTGATGGAGAAAATTATCGTATGAAACGTGCAAGGAAAAAGAAGCATAAAGGTATTGTTATTTCTAGTATAGCAGGAACAATTGTAGGAGCCTCGTTATTTGCATTTGGAGCTCCCTTATTTTCAAATGATACGGACGCGTTTCCGCAAGCTGAAGCAAGTGGAAGTAATATGGCGGAAGCTCAAGGCATTAAACAGATTAGCTTTGTGGATGCTGTTGATCGTGCGTCTGAAGCTGTTGTTGGCGTTATTAATATCCAACGAGATAATTTTTCAGAGGCAGATTCAGAAGCAGGTACGGGATCAGGTGTAATTTATAAGAAGACAGATGGTCAAGCTTATATTGTAACGAATAATCATGTTGTTGCTGGAGCAAATCGTATTGAAGTAAGTTTAAGTGATGGTAAGAAGGTTCCTGGAAAGGTATTAGGAACCGATGTAGTCACAGATTTGGCTGTACTAGAGATAGATGCAAAGCATGTGAAAAAAGTAATTGAGATTGGCGATTCTAATACTGTTCGTAGAGGAGAACCAGTCATTGCGATTGGAAACCCACTCGGGCTACAATTTTCTGGAACCGTCACACAAGGTATTATCTCGGCTAATGAGCGTATTGTCCCTGTAGATTTAGATCAAGATGGACATTATGATTGGCAAGTAGAAGTATTGCAAACAGACGCAGCAATTAATCCGGGTAATAGTGGTGGGGCGCTTGTAAACGCAGCTGGTCAATTAATTGGTATTAACTCAATGAAAATTGCTGCAAAAGAAGTAGAAGGAATTGGACTAGCTATTCCTGTTACTAGAGCCGTTCCAATTATGAATGAATTAGAGAAGTATGGAAAAGTAAGAAGACCGTATGTTGGAATTGAACTTAGATCATTAAATGAGATTCCAAACTACTATTGGTCAAAAACGTTGCATTTACCAGGCAATGTAACAGAGGGAGTTTGCATTTTAGATGTGAAAAGTCCTTCACCAGGTGCAGATGCTGGTTTACGAGAACACGATGTCATTGTAGCAGTAGATGGAAAACCGGTTCGCGATATTATCGGATTCCGTACGGCCTTATATGATAAAAAAATTAATGATAAAATGACTCTTACGTTTTATCGTGGTACAAAACGAGCAACAACAACGGTTAAACTAGGCATTCAAAAGTATTAAAAACAGGAGGGCCTACCTCCTGTTTTCTATTGTAGAAAAGTGAGGTGAAGAATATGAATTTACCTTGTTGTTTAGAACATGTTGAATTAGCTTTAGATATTATTGTGGATGAGTGTGAAGTTGCGCCAGTTATTAACAGTGTGGATAACTCAGAAAAAGAGAAAAAAACATGTGAATTTTGTCAAAATGAGGCGACATATGTTGTATCGAACACAGATTCTCACACAATATGTGGGTAACAATTGTGGATATGTGGATAAGTTGTGTGGATAACATGTTTGTAAGGTGGGGAATAAGTGTGAATATCTCGATTATTTCAATTGGGAAATTAAAAGAAAAATATTTAAAACAAGGTATAGCAGAATACTTAAAAAGATTATCTGCATACGCAAAAGTAGAAGTAATTGAATTGCCAGATGAAAAGGCACCAGAAAATTTAAGTGAAGCAGAAATGTTAATTGTAAAAGAAAAAGAAGGTATACGTATACTGGATAAAATTTCTGATGATACGCACGTGATTGCATTAGCGATAGAAGGTAAGCAAAAATCATCAGAAGAATTTGCGGTAAGTTTAGATCGTCTTGCTACATATGGAAAGAGTAAAGTTGCATTCGTAATTGGTGGATCGCTTGGATTAAGTTCAGAAGTAATGAAGCGTTCAAATGAATCTCTTTCTTTTTCAAAAATGACATTACCACACCAATTAATGAGATTAGTATTGCTTGAGCAAGTGTATAGAGCATTTCGGATTAATCGTGGGGAACCGTATCATAAGTAAGTGTGGATTTAGTCAACTAATCATTCATTATTAAATAATGAGTATTAAAAGAATTAACAGTCTTACTAATTTGAAGTAAGGCTGTTTTATTTTGTTTATTATGGTAAATTATGTGGTGAATATACTTGTGTAATGTTAGTAGTTAGACATTAGAAGTTTATAGGTTGAATTTTTTAAGGACATATAATTGCAGTTCAAGAGGATATATTTTTTTAGTAAATTAATATAGTTTATTAATAAAAATAATTATTTAAATCTGGGAAAGAGTAAATTGAATTGGTAATTAGGAATAATAAAGAAAATTGGTATCGGATAGAATATATTAAGAGAAGACAGCCATTTCTAGCCAGTATTTATTACACCATAACAGAGGTAATGGTTAAAGATTATTTTAATGCAGGGCTTTCTTAAAATGATTCTGAAGGGATATTTAACAATCTGGATTTAGATTGGAGATTAATTTTTCCTTGCCCTTAAACCACACTTAGCTATGTCAGGGGGAACCGTATGATAAGTAAGCACATAGTTAATTAAAGAATAAGGGTTACCTTTGTAACTTTTTTAGTTTTAATTTAATAGTTTGTATATTGGAAGGAAATATATTAATAATCAATGTTTTAAAGACGTATTAGATGCTTAAAAATATTGAATGAAAAATTGGGAATTTAAGCAGGTTTTTTTTGTTTTTTATAGAATATTTTAACATATAGGAATTCGACTATATAAGGAGTTGATTTAATATGTGGTTTTTGTTAGATATACTGAATCTCTCAATATATCTCCCTTTTTTTAAACCTAGCGAAGATGAAATAATTAAAAATATAAATGAATTAAAGAAATATGAGTGGTTTAAAGAGTTCTATAGAGATGAAAAAAAAGTATATCTTATAGCTCATGATTTAAAAGTAAGGGAAACTATAGGTAAATTTAAAGCGGATAAATTTGGTGAAAAGAATTATCAAATTTATTATCAAAAAAAACTTAATAAGATCTTTAAAAATAAAATGTAGTACTTACTTTTATAAAGGTATCTTTTAAATAAAATAATAAAGGAATTCTTTACATTGAAGTAAACTTAAAAAGTTAAATGAACTATGTAATTATAGGTTAGGGAGCTTCTGTGGCATGAATCCGGTAGTATTGGGATCATGCCTTTTAATTTTGCTTTAAATTTTTAATTATGAACTACGTGTATTTTGTTATTTTAAGTAAATGTATTAAAAAAGTACCCTTCACTTGTTAGAACAATCCTAATAAGTAAAAGGTACTTTCTGCATCAGATGTATTTGTTAGTATGTTAAAAATAGAATAGTATTTTAATTTTTATTTCTGAGAAAATAGTAGAAATAATATTAGAGGGTGTTATTAATTACCATTCGTTTCGGCATTGCCATCCATATGCAGCGGCTTCAACTGCTATACCAGCAGCATTAACCTTGAAGCCTGCTCTAATTAAAGTGTTTGCGATTAATTTTGCAGCCAAATCATATTGTTTACTCTTAATGTAAGTAAAAATGGCTCCTGATAAAAATTGTCTGGCGATATTACCATAACTATTAATAAATTTATTTGCTATACATTTTCCAAAAGATGCAGCGCTCCTTTGGATTTCCTTATCGTACTTATTGTATTCACTATATCCAATTATTTCAGCGATATTAATTGCTGTTTGATCATTGGCAGAGATTTTTTCTTGTAAAAGTGCTGGATTGGTAATTTTATAGCCACTCTCTGTCAATTCCCCTACCTCTTCAAAGTAAAATCTAAGATCTTTTTCTACTTCAATAGCCAATTTATCCACTTCTTGTTGCTGTTCGTATGTAAGGTTATTGTCATTGTTGATAGATTCTTCTGCGGATGCTTGGAGAGAAAATGCGGTTGATACTAATAAAGTGATTGCTATAAAAGATGAAAATACTTTTTTAAACACTAAAAAACACCTCATTCGTTTTTATTTTTCAGCCCTCTTAACCTTATTTTAACAGAAAAGTAAAAATATACAATATTTAATTATAATTAAAAAAATTTAAAAATTAATTTAATTATATAAACGGATTATTCGTGTGTGATTGCTTACTTTTTAAGTATAGTAAAACTGAAAAATGGTCAGTTTAAATTTATATTTAATAAGTATGTTTCTATTTCTAAAAAAGTGTGATGTAATATGAAGAGGAAAAAGTACAAGTAGTCATAGAAGTGAGGAATTAAAGGTGAAGAAGTTTAAAAAGTTTTACTTGGAGATTACGAGTGTATGTAATCTTGCGTGCAGCTTTTGTCCGCCGACGGAAAGGCAGAAGCAATTCATTTCTGTGGAGGATTTTGCGAAAAGATTAGACCAAATTAAACCTCACACAGACTACATTTATTTGCACGTGAAGGGTGAGCCATTGCTTCATCCGAAAATAGATCAATTGTTAGATTTAAGCCATGAAAAAGGGTTTAAAGTTAATATTACAACGAACGGAACGTTAATTAATAAGAGAAGGCATAGACTGTTAAATAAGCCTGCTTTAAGACAAATGAATTTTTCACTGCATAGTTTTGATGGACACCCAGGTTCACAAGATAAAGAGGGCTATGTAAGAAGTATACTTTCCTTCATTAGAGAGGCAACAAGTCAATCAGATTTAATTGTTTCACTAAGATTATGGAATTTAACGCAGGATAATAAAACGAATGCTGAAATCCAAAAAAATAGAGAGTTATTATCCATCATTGAAAATGAGTTTGATCTATCTTATCAAATTGAAGAGAAGCTTACACCAGGAAAAGGTATAAAAATTGCGGAACGCGTCTTTATTAATCAAGACTATGAATTCCAGTGGCCAGCATTGCATGAAGAAGAGGATGATGGAAAAGGATTCTGTCATGGTCTTCGAAATCAAGCTGGTATTTTAGCGAACGGAACGGTTATTCCTTGTTGTTTAGATGGTGAAGGGATTATTAACCTTGGAAATATTAATAATGATTCATTCTCTAACATTATAGAAGGCGAAAGAGCAACAAACATTGTCGATGGATTTTCGAAAAGAGTTGCAGTCGAAGAGTTATGTAGAAAATGTGGCTACCGTAAAAGATTTGGAAAGTAAATATGAAATAAGCCCTCATAAAGCGAGGGCTTATTTTTTTATTCTTGATAAGAGCGCTCTAATTCATCGATTAAGGAACCGACGTAAGAAACAGCCCTGCGGATTGCATCTGGTTTTGACATATCTACTCCGGCGTGTTTCATTAATTCAAGTGGTTTCATCGTACCACCAGCGCGAAGTACATCTAACCAGCGATCAACGGCAGATTGACCTTCCTCTTTTATCATTTGAGCTACGGCAGTAGATGCAGTGAGGCCTGCGGAATAGGTGTAAGAATATAAGCCCATATAATAATGAGGTTGACGCATCCAAGTTAAGCCAGCGCCTTCGTCAATTTCTACAGAATCACCCCAGAATGTCGAAAGTACATTTGTTTTTATTTCAGTTAAAGTTGTGGCTGTAAGTGCTTCTCCTTCTTCTGCTAGCGTGTACACTCTTCTTTGGTATTCTCCCTCAAGTAAGTGAGTAACAAAGTTGTGATAATATGTGCCGAGTAGTTGCAGAATTACCCATCTGTGCATTCTCTTATCGTCAGTAGTCGCTAATAAATGCTGGGCTAATAATAATTCATTCATTGTAGATGGTGCTTCAACAAAGTACATAGATGGACGTACATTCATAATACGCTGGTTTTTATTTGCTAAATAAAAATGACCAGCATGCCCAAATTCATGGGCTAATGTGAAGCATCCACGCATCGTATTTTGCCATGTAATTAAAATGTATGGATGGGAACCATATGGGCTTGAACAAAATGCTCCAGTTGATTTGCCTACGTTATCTGCAAGATCGACCCATCTTTCTTTGAATCCTTTTTCGATAATGGAACTATATTCATTGCCGAGTACTTGTAAAGAGTCTTGAATAAGTTTTCCAGCTTCTTCGTAAGTAATTGTCGGATTAAATTCGGGATCTAAAGGTGCATGCAAGTCGCAGAACAGCATTTGATCGAGTCCTAATACTCTCTTTTTTAAATCTGCAAAACGGCGCATATGAGGCGCTAATTCTTTATAAATAATATCAAGTTGATTGTTATACATTTCAAGTGGGACTTTTTGTGGTTCTAAAAGCATATGAGTAACAGATTCAAATTTGCGTAAACGAGAAAGTGTTACTTGTTTTTTTACTTCAGTCGCATATGTTGTTGCCACTGTATTTTTATATCGTTTCAAGGTGGAAATAAATGATGAGTATGCTTTTCTACGTATGTCTACGCTTGGAGAAAACTCATATTTGCTCTCAAATAATGAAAATGAGACAGGGAGTTCCTTTCCTTGTTCGTCTTGTATGGAGGTAAAATCCATATCGGCTAATTTAGTCATACCGTAAATTTTGTATGGAGAACTATGTACTTCGCCAAGCGCAGCAAGAACCTCTTCTGTTTCAGGAGAGAGCGTGTGCGGCCTTTTTTGCAGTATGTCTAGTAATGATTTACGGAAAGGTTCAAGTTTTGTTTCTTCAGTTAAATATTTTTCAATTGTGCCTTCATCGAATGAGAGGATTTCATTGTGAATAAAGGATAGTGCAGTATGTACTTTCGTCCATAAAGCAGCAATTTTGGAAGAGTTTGCTTGAATAACTGGATTTGTACGATCAGTAGATTCTTTTAAATTTGCATAGGAGTATAGTTTTGTTAACTTCATTAAAAGCTCTTCTTCTAAAAGTAGGCAATGTAATAATGTAGTGGGGCTATTGTGTAATTGCCCTTTAAACGCATCAAGTTTTTTTATATCATCTGTTAATACACGTAATGCAGTTTCCCACTCTTTATCAGATTCGTATAAATCAGAGAGGTCCCATGTTAGTTCAGTAGGAACTTCTGCACGAATATGGCGTTTTTCAATTACATCTTTCATTTATTATATCCCCCTTATTATAAGTATCTAAAAACATGATACTAGAAAATTCAGTAAAATAAAAATATTTAACATTTTTATATATGAAAAGAAGGACAAGTATAAAAATACTTGTCCTTCGAGTTAAATTTTAAAATTAATATACTTTATCACCGTTGAAAATAGAGTTTTTCACAACTACATAATCCACAGTACGAATTGAGTCTAATTTTGTTCCACCAGCGTAAGAGATAGAAGATTGAAGATCTTGTTCCATTTCGATTAAAGTGTCTTCTAAAGAACCTTTATGCTCAACGAACATTTTCTTACCTTCAACGTTTTTCTTCTCCCCCTTTTGGAATTCAGAAGCTGAACCGAAGTACTCTTTATAAAGTTTGCCGTCTTTTTCGATTGTTTCCCCTGGAGACTCTTCGTGACCAGCGAATAGAGAACCGATCATAACCATAGTCGCCCCAAATCGAATAGATTTAGCTACATCGCCGTGTGTACGAATACCACCGTCAGCGATAATTGGCTTACTTGCAGCTTTTGCACACCAGCGAAGTGCAGCTAGTTGCCAACCGCCAGTTCCAAAGCCTGTTTTAATTTTAGTAATACAAACTTTACCAGGTCCAATACCAACTTTTGTTGCGTCAGCACCAGCGTTTTCTAATTCTCTTACCGCTTCTGGAGTTCCAACGTTTCCAGCGATAACGAAGCTTTCTGGTAAATGCTTTTTAATATGTTGAATCATGTTGATTACAGCATTAGAATGTCCATGCGCGATATCAATCGTGATGTATTCAGGCGTAAGGTGCTCAGCAGCTAATTGTTGTACGAATTCATACTCGTCCTCTTTTACACCAACGCTAATAGAAGCGATTAATCCACGTGATTGCATATCTCTAATGAATGAGATTCGTTTCTCTGGTTGGAAACGATGCATGATATAGAAGTAATTATTTTCAGCTAAATAAGTTGCAATTCTTTCATCAATAATCGTTTGCATGTTTGCAGGTACGACAGGTAATTTAAATTTATGTTTTCCTAAAGTGACAGTTGTATCACATTCAGAGCGGCTATTTACAATGCATTTTGCAGGAATTAATTGAATATCTTCATAGTCGAATACGTTTTCCATCATTTACACCCCTAAAATACGAATATTTTATTAAGTTTGTTTAAAAATGTTCGTCCAAAAGATAATTTACATTATTTTCACTCATAAGTCAAAGGTTTTCATGTTTATATTTTAAAATTAAATTTTAGCTACGTATTTTGTAAGTTCATGTAATGAAAATGTGTTTAAACATAGTATCATTTGATGTAAAATTATGTTTGGAAAATAAAAGTTAAAGAGGGGATTTTAGGAGGGGTACTAATGAAACGTCTAGTATATATGGATTGGTTACGAGTATTAGCGACAATCGCAGTTGTTACAATTCACGTTTCTGCTGGTTATGTTTCTGTTTTAGATGCAAATAATGCTTCACGCTGGATGGCTGGTAATTTATTTGAATCGATTTCACGTGCGAGTGTTCCGATTTTTGTAATGATTAGTGGGGCTTTATTGTTAAAAGGGACAAAAGATATTTTAGTCGGGGAATTTTTACAGAAGCGCGCAAGTAAAGTGATTATACCTTTTGTAGCTTGGAGCGCTATATTTTATGCATATGGAGCCTATGCAGGGTATTTTCCAGCATCTTTAAAGCAAGGGGTAAAGCACTTTTTAACGGATACTATTGGGGGACATTTATGGTTCTTATACATGATTGTAGGGATATATTTAATTACACCGCTACTGAAAATCTTTGTGAAGAACGCTAAAAAAAGAGAGATAGAATACTTTTTAATTTTATGGCTATATGCGTCTGTTGTAGTCAATTTAGTTAAATATTATTATCCTATCAACTTTAATATTGAATTATTTTACGTTACAAATTATGTAGGGTATTTCTTACTTGGTTATTATCTATCTAATTTTGATATTTCAAAAAAATGGAGAAATATTTCTTACATTGGAGGATTCGTAGGATTTATTAGTACATTCTTTATTACGTATTACTATACAGTAAAAGCAAATGGGCAGTTAGAGCAGTTTTGGTATGGATATTTTGCGCCAGGTGTCGTACTAATGGCGATTGGATTATTTATATTTTTTAAATATGCATTCCAAAAATCAGAACGAGAATTACCATTGTTATTCCGTTTTATAAATCAAGCAAGCCTTGGAATCTATATTCTTCACTTCTTCTTATTAAATAACTTGTTGTACATGGTTTTCCCTAAGGTGAATGAGCGTGTGCATGCAATATTGGCGATACCTATTAATGTAACGATTACAATTGTTCTTAGTATGGTAATTACGTTAGTATTGCAAAGAATACCAGTTGTGAAAAAACTAGTTCCGTAAAAAATGAATATGGTATAGATAGGGCAGACTTATTATTAAGGCTGCCCTTTACTATTTTAAAATTATACTTAGATAAATTTAAGTTTAAACGAATTAAAAACAGTGGATTAATATAGTATCTTACTATAGTCTAAAGTGAGGTATGAAGAACATAATAGGTTAAATATAAAATCAAATGAGGTTAATATATGAGTAAAAAAAGTTTTAGTAATTATGCATTAAGTAAAGAGATAAGACGAGCACTTACTGGTTTAGGATATGAGCATCCAACAGAAGTGCAAGGAGAGGTTATCCCAGTTGCATTGCAAAAGAAGGATCTTGTTGTAAAGTCGCAAACGGGAAGTGGAAAAACGGCTTCATTCGGTATACCACTTTGTGAAATGGTAGAGTGGGAAGAGAATAAACCACAAGCGTTAGTTTTAACACCAACGAGGGAACTTGCTGTTCAAGTAAAAGAAGATATTACGAATATAGGGCGATTCAAGAGAGTTAAAGCTGCAGCAATTTATGGAAAATCCCCATTTGCACGTCAAAAATTAGAGTTAAAGCAAAAGACGCATATTGTAGTAGGGACTCCAGGACGTGTATTGGATCATATTGAAAAAGGGACCCTTTCTTTAGAGCGGTTAAAATATTTAGTGATTGATGAAGCAGATGAAATGCTAAACATGGGCTTTATCGATCAAGTAGAGGCAATTATTGATGAATTACCTACAAAAAGAATGACAATGCTATTTTCAGCAACCTTACCGGAAGATGTTGAAAGGTTATCCCGTACATATATGAATGCACCAACTCATATTGAAATTAAGGCGGCTGGGATTACAACAGATAAAATTGAACATACCCTTTTTGAAGTAAGAGAAGAAGAGAAACTTTCACTTCTTAAGGATGTAACCACGATTGAAAATCCAGACAGTTGCATTATTTTCTGTCGTACACAAGAAAACGTAGACCATGTATATAGACAGCTAAAACGAGTTAATTATCCTTGTGACAAAATACACGGTGGTATGGTACAGGAAGATCGTTTTGAAGTGATGGATGATTTTAGAAAAGGGAAGTTCCGTTATTTAGTAGCAACGGATGTAGCTGCGAGAGGAATTGATATTGATAATATTACACATGTTATTAATTATGATATTCCATTAGAGAAAGAAAGCTATGTACACCGTACAGGAAGAACAGGACGAGCTGGTCATAGCGGAAAAGCCATTACATTTATAACGCCTTATGAAGATCGATTTTTAGAGGAGATTGAGGCGTACATCGGTTTTGCAATTCCGAAGGCACACGCACCTTCAAAAGAAGAAGTTATAAAAGGAAAAGCTGCATTTGAAGAAAAAATACACGCTAAACCAATGATCAAGAAGGATAAGAATGCGGATATAAATAAAGGAATTATGAAATTATACTTTAATGGCGGAAAGAAAAAGAAAATTAGAGCGGTGGATTTCGTCGGTACAATTGCTAAAATTCAAGGTGTTTCCGCTGAAGATATAGGCATTATTACAATACAAGATAATGTTTCTTATGTTGAAATATTAAATGGAAAAGGACCACTTGTTTTAAAGGTTATGAGAAATACAACGATAAAAGGTAAGCAATTGAAAGTTCATGAGGCAAATAAGTAAACAAAAAAACTATCCACTTTAATAGGTGGATAGTTTTTTTTGTTTAAGATCCTTTTAAATCATCGACTAACTTCTCTGCTAAACGTCTATACATATTACTCATGTTCACTAAGGAGTTTAGTAATAGAAACTTTTCTAGTTTTGGATCTTCTAAGGAAGAAATCTCACTTACTTCTGAAACACGGTTATTTACATCTTGTTTAAAGCTTTCGACGTTGTTTTCGGTAAGAGTAAGATAATCTTTATATAGCGTATTTAATTCGAATGAATCATCGCTTAATAAGGATTCATTTATATGTTCTAAGGAACTTTTTATGTCATTAATGGAAAGAGCCCCTTTTAATTGATAAATTAAACTGATTAAAATCATATGCTCTTTTGAGTATTTTTTATTTTTGATTGGAATAAACAATTTACCTTTTGCATAATTGTTAATCATTGTTTTTGTTAATACCTTTTCATCATCGGTTCTTGTTGTATCCGTATAAGTGTTTTCAAATAGTTGGACAACCTGGTCTACATACAAATCGACATTTGGAATGTCTTCCAGTGTAATATTTTTTTCTAAATGTAATGTTTCAAGCAATTTATTTATATTTTCCACGTAGAACCCCTCACTTTTATAACTTAGTGGAGCATAATGTTTAGTTTATCTCTAAATATGGTATTACGAAACAAATGAATTGTAAATGTTGACCTCTAATAATAATGTGTATATAATTACATATAGTTATTAAAACTACATGTAATTATATGAGGGGTGTTTATATGAATGCTTATATAAGAGAACCGGTTAATGCTTTTACCCATTTGGGAGGAGCTGTATTATCATTTATTGCGTTACTAGCTATGCTTGTAAAAGTTTCTATTAAGATGCCATCTTTTGCGGCAATTACAGCTGTTATTTTGTTTGGCATCGGAATGATGGTTCTGTATACGGCATCAGCTGTATATCATAGTGTTGTAGCCAGTGAACGTGTTATTTATTTCTTTAGGAAGCTTGATCACTCTATGATTTTTATATTGATTGCAGGTACATATGCACCATTTTGTTTAATTACATTACATTCCGCACACGGTTTATTATTATTTTGTTTAGTTTACGCAACTGCCGTTTGTGGTATTGTTTTTAAAATGTTTTGGTTCAATTGCCCGAGATGGTTATCAACAGCAATTTATATTACAATGGGCTGGTTAATTGTTCTGTTCTTTGCGCCGTTAGCTGCTAACTTAAGTACAGGAGGTATGGTGCTCCTAGTGCTTGGAGGTATTTTTTATACAATTGGTGGATTTATTTATGGAACAAAGCCAAAATGGTTAGAGTTTAACCATTTGGGGCATCATGAAATTTTTCACGTTTTCGTGTTATTGGGAAGCCTTGCCCACTTTTTAAGTGTATATTGCTATGTAATTTAACAATATAAAATTTCCGATTGATTTTTATTTTTCTTGATTAATAAAAAAAGATATAGACACATATGTATGTTGAAGAGTTGCATAACGTAAAGGTTATGTGGCTCTTTTTTATATAAATAATAATCGAAAATAATTTTTAGAATTATCAGTCTTTTTATGGTAGGATATATGTGTATTGAGGTTATAAAATTTTATAATTAATAATTAGTGGGGGACTATATATATGGCGATACTTATAACGGGTGGAGCAGGATATATTGGTAGTCATACATGTATAGAATTATTAAATAATAATTATAAAATTATAGTTGTAGATAATCTTTCAAATAGTTCAATCGAGTCCTTAAACCGAGTAAAAGAAATAACAGGAAAACAATTTGAATTTTATAAAGAAAGTGTTTTAAATCGTGAAAAAATGAATGAGATTTTTTTGGAAAATAACATTGAAGCAGTTATACATTTTGCTGGATTCAAAGCAGTGGGGGAATCGACTGCAATTCCGCTTACATATTATTATAATAATATAATAAGCACAATCATACTATGTGATGTGATGCAGACACATAATGTTAAAAATTTTATTTTTAGTTCATCTGCAACTGTATATGGAATTCCAAAAACATCACCAATTACAGAAGAATTTCCGCTGAGTGTGACAAATCCGTATGGACAAACAAAATTAATGATTGAGCAAATTATGCGTGATGTAGCAAAAGCTGATGATGAATGGAGTATTGCGTTACTTCGTTATTTTAATCCATTTGGAGCACATCAAAGTGGCCGTATTGGTGAAGATCCAAATGGGATTCCGAATAATTTAATGCCATATGTAACGCAGGTAGCCATAGGTAAGTTAAAAGAGCTAAATATATTCGGAAACGATTATCCAACGAAAGATGGGACGGGTGTCCGTGATTATATCCACGTTGTTGACCTTGCAAAAGGACATGTAAAGGCACTTGAGAAAGTACTTAAGACGAAAGGAATCGAAGCGTATAATCTTGGCACAGGTAAAGGGTATAGTGTATTGGAGATGGTAAAGGCTTTTGAGAAGATTTCGGGTAAAAAGATACCTTATAAAGTGATAGGACGTCGTCCTGGTGATGTAGCAATCTGTTTTGCTGATGTATCTAAAGCGAAACGAGAATTAGGATGGGAAGCGGAATATGGGTTAGAAGAGATGTGTGTAGATTCTTGGAGATGGCAAGTAAATAATAAAAATGGATATCAGATGATTTAAGATAGTTAGTAAAGTATTCGCTTATTCTTTTATGTATACAATAAATTGTAATCTTTATTATGTTGCTTGAAATCGGTAATATGTTCGCTTTAGGAAAGGGAACATATTACTGATCATAGCGTTTGAACAGCAATTTGTTCTATATCACTTTTAGATACTGGAAAGAACTATTAATGAATGCGAACAAGTTGTTTATGATACACCGTATTACCTTCTTGGCTTGTATAAGGCGGTACGCTTCGTCCGAAACAATTTGCAATAATATTGGAGTGAGTAGGATAAGAAATACGAATTTCATACAAATTAATAGCTTCATCTAAATTAGCATAAAATACTGCTAGATTGTTGCCTTGTAAAAGGTATGGAAATTCTACAACTGTATCTCCACCAATGAGTACAGGTAATTTTACAGGACTAGAATAGTTAGACCAATCCCAAACCTCTATATTTATATGGTGTGCATAATATGCATCTAAATTTACAATGTTTATTACTGCTGAAACTGTTGCAGGCTCTCTTGTTAATACACCTGTTGAATGAATAACAGCTTGATGTGGATAATGAAGAGGCATAAATATCAGACCTTTCTAATTTAATATGATTGTACAATATTCTATGCAGATGATTGATAGAATGAAATAGGGAAAGTGTATCATTCTATTAATTTTTTATAGAAATAAAAAGCGTAATATTGAATAATATTCCATACTTGTATCATTGGTAAAGTGCGTTTATAATCAAATAATCATTAGCTTTTTGATTGAATTACGTATTATTGAAAGCGTTTTTATTATGTGATACATTTCGATGGGCATGATTACTATATGACATGTATCGAAAGGATTTTTTTATTGTTTTTTAAGGTAGGAAGTCTGACTTATATTCGGAAAAACTTTGTATGTAGTTGTAAGTAAGAAGGAGAATAAGGAATAATATAATTTTTACAAGATGGGGAGGGACAGTGTGAAAATGTAAGGTTTTCACATGAGGATATATGGGTTACGTAGGATTATTACTTTCGGGTGCAGCTTTATTTTTAAATAGTCTTGTTATATTAGGAAAAGCAGAGATGAAAAGTGCGGGTGTTTTTAATTTATTTGTAGGGGCATTACAAATTATTATTCCGTTCTATCTGATCATGATTTCTGACCAAAGCAATTGGACAGTGTATTCATATGCAGCTACTTTCTTATTTGGATTAACCTATTTATATGTAGGGGTTACCTTTATAAAGGGAATGGATAGTAGCGGTCTAGGGTGGTTTTGTATTTGGGTAGCAATTATTGCTTTATTCTATATGGTTGTTTCATTTGTTCAATTCCATGATGTTGTTAGTGCGTTAACGTGGTTTATGTGGGCATTACTTTGGTATTTATTCTTTGTATTAAATACACAAAAAAAGAATATCAATCAATATCTTGGAAGGATTGCTTTCGTACAATCATGGGTAACATTGACGTTACCTTCACTCTTTTATTTTATGGGAGTATGGGGAGAGGGATTCGTATATGAACTATGGGTTTATGTGTCCGTAATTTCTATTTTATACTTCTGTTATTGTATTTATAAATATCGAGTACGTTAATATATTTTCTGTAGAAAAGCATGGAATCGTTACACTAATTCCATGCTTTTTATATGTTAGCATTTATAATAGAGAGGTAGTATTTTACAATTTATTAAAAAGGGGATGATGAAGTTGAAAAAAGTATTGGTGCTAGGGGGAACAAGATTTTTTGGTAAACATTTAGTAGAAGCGCTTTTGCAAGATGGGCACGATGTAACGATTGCGACGAGAGGAATTACGGAAGATTCTTTTGGAAGTGCAGTAAAAAGACTTATTGTAGATAGAGAAGATGAAAAACAACTAGCAGAGCGTCTAGAAGATAAAAGTTATGATATTGTATACGATAATTTATGCTATAGCTCGAATGCAGCGAAGATAATATGTGAAGTGTTACGAGGGAAAACGAAGAAATACGTTATGACATCTTCAATGGCCGTCTATGAACCTACACTAAGCTTATCGGAAGAAGACTTCAATCCGTACGAGTATGCAATCGCGTATGGAGATAGGAATGACTTCAATTATGGTGAAGGAAAGAGATTAGCCGAAGCCGTTGTATTTCAACAAGCAACATTCCCAGTTGTTGCAGTTCGTTTTCCGGTTGTTATTGGAGAAAACGATTATACGAAAAGGTTACAATTTTACGTTGAACATATCGTGAGAGAAGAGCCTGTCGCAGTGAATCATCTAGATGGAAAGTTGTCGTTTATACATGAAGAAGAAGCAGGGGAATTTTTAGTTTGGTGCGGGATGAAAGACATAGAAGGGCCAATTAATGCTTGTAGCAACGGGGTAGTTTCTGCTCGGGATATTATTCATTTCATAGAAGAAACTACGGGAATAAAAGTACTTGTTCAAGAAGCAGGAGACAATGTAGCACCTTATAATGAAGTGACTAATTGTACATTACATAATGGAAAAGCTAATGAATTAGGTTTCCTATTCCGAGAGTTGAAAATAGAAATAGAAAAAGTATTACGTTATTACATACATGCAATGAAATAATCATAAATCCCCCGGTGGCAATCCGGGGGATTCTGGAGGATTTCGACAATACTAATTTTACATTACCAAACTTACCTTATACGCACGACTAATGTTTTTGTGATTGAATTGCTTGTAAATACTTTTCATTTACCCGGTCCCAGTTCACTGTATGCCACCAGTTGGTAACAAATTCTGGGCGACGATTTTGGTACTTTAAATAATAGGCATGTTCCCATACATCAATGACGAGTAATGGAATCTTACCTTCTTGCAAAGGTGTATCTTGATTAGATGTACTCATTACAGTAAGTTCTTCACCATCAAGGACAAGCCATCCATAACCACTTCCAAAACGGCTAATTGCTGCTTTAGACAGTTGATCTTTTAAGTTGTCAAAGGTATTGAAATAATAATCAATTACTTTTGCAACGTCTCCATTAGGCTCGCCGCCACCCCGTGGGCTCATTACTTCCCAAAAAAGACTATGACAATAATGTCCACCACCGTTATTTCTTACAGCTGTAACAATTTCTTTTGGTAAAGTATCTAAATTACATAGTAACTCTTCTAAAGATTTATTATGTAATTCCGAATAGTTTTCTAATGCAGCATTCAAATTATTTACGTATGTCGCATGGTGCTTCCCGTGATGAATAGAAAGTGTGCTGCTATCGATATATGGCTCTAGTTCATCATAGTCATATGAAAGCTTTGGCAATTGAAATGAAGACATGACATTCCCTCCTTTCCTTCTAAAAGTTGGTCTAGGTAAAAAAAATTTACCTGAGTCAAAAATACACCTATTTTTTATACAAGTCAATAGTAATCTCTTTAATTTTCTGAAAAATATTACAATAAAAGTAACACTTCGACTTTCATTTGTGACTCTTATTCTTTTTGCTTATACTGTAAAGTAGAACGTTTTGTTGAAATAGAAGGAGATTGTTTATGAGTAAAACGAAACAATTAATAGAGGAAGCGAGTCATTTTATTACGATTTGCTATAAAGAGCTTAATAAAGAACAATTCATAGAAGAACGCATGAAAGAAATTCAAGCTGAGATAGAGAAGACAGGGACGTATGAGCATACATTTGAAGAACTTGTTCATGGATCGCGAATGGCATGGCGCAATAGTAATCGGTGTATCGGAAGACTGTTTTGGAGTAAGATGCACATATTAGATGCACGTGAAGTAAATGATGAGAAAGGTGTATATAATGCATTAATTCATCATATTAAATATGCAACGAACGATGGGAAAGTTAAACCGACAATTACAATTTTTAAGCAATATCAAGGTGAAGAAAATAATATACGAATTTATAATCACCAATTGATTCGGTATGCAGGATATAAAACAGAAATGGGAGTGATTGGTGACTCTCATTCCACTGCGTTTACGGATTTTTGTCAGGAACTTGGCTGGCAAGGAGAAGGTACGAATTTCGATGTATTGCCACTTGTGTTTTCTGTTGATGGAAAAGAACCCGTATATAAAGAAATTCCTAAAAAAGAAGTGAAAGAGGTACCGATTGAACATCCAGAGTACCCAATCTCATCTTTAGGAGCAAAATGGTATGGGGTTCCAATGATTTCAGATATGCGCTTAGAAATTGGCGGTATTTCTTATACGGCAGCTCCGTTTAATGGATGGTATATGGGAACAGAGATTGGGGCACGTAACTTAGCAGATCATGATCGTTATAATTTACTTCCGGCAGTTGCGGAAATGATGGATTTGGATACATCGAGAAACGGTACGTTATGGAAAGACAAGGCGTTAGTTGAATTAAACGTGGCTGTTTTATATTCCTTTAAAAAACAAGGAGTTAGTATTGTTGACCATCATACTGCGGCACAACAATTTCAACAATTTGAGAAGCAAGAAGCTGCCTGTGGTCGTGTTGTAACGGGCAATTGGGTATGGTTAATTCCACCGTTATCTCCAGCTACCACTCATATTTATCATAGACCGTATCCGAATGAAATTTTGAAGCCGAATTTCTTTCACAAATGATATTTAGTATAGTTTTTTTTCTGCAAAATATAATTTTTTTAAATTACTGTTACGTAGCAAATGGAAGCCTTTACTATCGGTTATTTTTGGAAGGCGCTTTTTGAACCAGGGAGTTCCTTATGTTATAATCAAATTTCTGTTTCGAAGACCTTATAGAAATATAAGGTCTTTTGTTTTGCTTTTTTATGTAATAGAAATAGAAATTTTCTTTTAAATAAGGGATTTAGCATATTTTTAGGGACAACATAAGTGTGTAGAAAATTGATGAATTATTATACTTATATAACCATTGTGTTTTGGATGTAAATAATAAAACATAATAAAGTTGTTTTTTTAGATTGCTGAGGAAGGAGGAAGTGTAAATGAGAATGAAGAGTCGAAAAACGGATTGGCCTGTATTTCTTATTAGTGGTGGCTCACTTGTATTATTTGTAATTGCAGTTATTTTAAATAAAAGTTACGTAGAGGGAGCCATTAATAGCAGTTTTGCAGCTTCAATTAAATATTTCGGTGCCTTTTGGCAGGTTTTGTTAATTGGTACATTTGTTGTTGCAATGTGTATGGCGTTTTCAAAATATGGGAGAGTTAAACTTGGGGGATTAGACAAACCTGAGATTAGTACGACAAAATGGCTCGCTATTATTATGTCTACATTACTTGCCGGAGGTGGCGTTTTTTGGGCAGCCGCAGAGCCGATGTATCATTTGATGACGGTGCCACCAATACATGAGGGTATATCTGCTGGAACGCAAGAAGCAGTCATGCCTGCTTTAGCACAAAGTTATATGCACTGGGGTTTCCTTGCTTGGACGATTTTAGGTACAATTAGTGCGGTAGTTATGATGTACGGGCATTATCATAAAGATATGCCGTTAAAACCTCGAACACTTTTATATCCTATCTTTGGGGAGAAATTGCGAAAGAGTTGGCTTGGAACAATGATCGATGTATTTGCCATTATTGCGGTAGCTGCAGGGACGATTGGTCCAATCGGATTTTTAGGACTACAAGCAAGTTATGGGTTACAAGCATTGTTTAACATTCCTGATGTGTTTACTACTCAATTAGCCATTATTGTTTGTGTAGTAGCTGTTTCTACTATATCTGCGGTAACGGGAATTGATAAAGGGATTCAAATTATAAGTAATTTAAATGTTAGGTTAGCAGTTTTATTAATGGTATTCGTATTACTGTTTGGACCAGGTGGATTTATTATTGATTCATTTGTTTCTTCGTTTGGATTTTATATAAATGAATTTATTCCAATGAGCACATATCGTGGTGATACAGGTTGGTTAGGGTCGTGGACAATCTTTTTCTGGGGATGGTTTATTGGATACGGACCGATGATGGCAATTTTAGTGAGCCGTATTTCAAGAGGAAGAACAATCCGAGAAATCATCGTTGCAATTGGAATTATTGCACCTATTATTACAACGTTTTGGTTTACTATACTAGGGGGATCAGGTGTGTTTTATGAGTTAATGAATCCTGGTTCTATCTCGACAGCATTAAGTGAATCTGGTATGCCAGCGGCTATGATTGCAATTACAGAGCAACTGCCACTCTCCAATATTATTGGACCTGCATTTCTTTTATTAACAATTTTATTTGTAGTGACAACAGGAGATTCAATGGCGTATTCGATTTCAATGGCAGTGACTGGAGATGGAGATCCTAGAATTAGTTTGCGAGTTTTTTGGTCGCTTATTATGGGCGCAGTTGCAGCGATTCTTTTATACATGGGTGAAGGAAGTATTAATGCATTGCAATCATTCATCGTAGTAACAGCTGTACCAGTATCAATTCTGTTGTTCCCAATGCTATGGCTCGCGCCTAAAGTCGCAGGGGAATTAGCACTAAAACAAGGTATTGTAAAAGAAGAGGATAAGACTGCTTTCTTATTTCAGAAGGCTAGTAAATCAAAATAATAAATAAACAAATAAAAGAGGAAGCATCTTAAATGAGATGCTTCCTCTTTACTATTTATCCAATTACTTTTCTTGAAGGGGGATAGTTCTCGAACAATCATTTTGTACAGTTTTAATCTATTCTAATACTTTCCCCTTCGTCTCTGGGACACATAATAGCATCGTAACTAAACCGATTGGATAGATAATGAAGATAAGAGATAATGCCCCCATTAAATTACCACCTGCAGCAAGTAATCCGATAATAACAGGTCCAAAGCCAGCTAAACCACGTCCAGTACCGAAAATAAAGTTTTCTGCTGTAGAGCGAGCTTCAGCAGGATAGTTTTCAGCTAAAATGGCTCCGAATCCTCCCATCATGCCATTTGCAAAGAATCCAAGCAATGCACTTCCCCATAGCAATAATGTTGAATCTGTGAATAAGAAGAAGTAAATGAGACAGTATATAGTACCACCGACATAATAGATTGTAAAAGTTTTACGGCGACCAATTTTATCGGCTAGAATACCAAAAGTTGCAATTCCAATGAGCATGCCGATCGTAGAGATGAACATCCAACCGCTCGCTTTTGCTAATGTGTAGTTATATTTATTCGCTAAAATAGTTGGCATCCATGTAAAGATGCCATAATATCCGAAGTTCTGGATGAATGACATAATAATAAGGCCAATAGTTGTTATTGTTACTTTTTTATTTGCAAATAGCTTTCGAAGTGGGAACTTTTTCATTTGCTTTAGTTGTTCTACTTCAGTAGTTGTTAAATTACCTTCAGCTTCTTTTTGTAGCAATTCTTTTTTGTATCGTTGTTTTTGTTCCCATATTTTCGGTTCACTTAAACTTTTGCGAACGTAAACAGCTAATAAAGCTGGAATGAGTCCAAATAAGAAAACAGCTCTCCATCCAAAATGCGGGACGATAAATGCTGGAAGGAGTGAAGCGACTAGTACGCCAAATTGCCATCCAAGTGCAACAACGGATGTTGCCTTAGCGCGCATTTCTTTAGACCATGTTTCAGTTACGATGGCCATCCCAATCCCGAATTCACCACCAACTCCCATTCCAACTAAAAAGCGAAGAATTAATAATTGCCAATAATCTGTTGCGAAATAAATAAGTGCTGTTGCTAGTGAGAATAGTAAGATCGTGAAGGCCATCGTACGGATACGCCCAAATAAATCAGCAATAAATCCAAATAAATAAGACCCAATTAGCATTCCTATTGTGGTAGCTAAAGTTAAGTTTCCACCTTCAGCAGGGCTTAAATGAAATTCTTTTAAAATGTAGACGAGTACGAAAGATAGGAGCAACATATCTAAACCTTCTGCTGCATATCCTAGCGCAGAACCAAACAATGTTTTATATCTTTTCTCCTTCGTTTCCTCTGTTGTTGATTGTACATCAGTAGTGACGTTCATCATTACTCCTCCTTATTTTGTTCTACAGTCGCTATGGAAGAATAACAAAAGGCCTTCTCACCTGATATGATGAGAAGGCCAAAAAAGCATACGTATCCCTAAAAAAGACCATACGTATAGTATATTCCGACTTCCTTCTCAACCTCACGGGGTTGGGTTAAAGGACTGTATTATAGTACTTTATTTTTAGCACTCTTCTATTAGATTGTCAAATAAAGAGGGGATAGTTATGTGTAAAATATTTCAAAAGATACTTCATTCTCCTTGACGCCCACTTCATTATTTTCCCATAATAAAACTAACTCATATAAAAAGGAATGAATCACAGATGCTAAATTTAGTACTTATGATGATTGAACGTGTTGGACTTATTGTTATTTTAGGATTTTTACTTTCTCATATTAAAACGTTCAGGCGCCTTCTTCATAGACAAGATGGGTATGTAGATAAGCTTAAGCTTATTTGTGTTTTTTCAGTGTTTACAATTGTAAGTAATTACACGGGAATTGAAATTGCAGGGAATACAATTATGAATGAAAATTGGCTACAAGGTGTTTCGTCATCTAGTACAATTGCGAATACACGTATTATGGGTGTTGGAATTAGTGGATTGCTTGGTGGTCCTATCGTCGGAATTGGAGTAGGATCGATTGCTGGTATTCACCGTTATATGCTTGGCGGGACGACAGCGCTAAGTTGTGCAATCTCATCAATTTTAGCAGGGGTTATAACGGGGTATATTGGATACATTTTCAAAAAATATAATCGTGCAATTACGCCTAAATTTTCAGCGATTTTAAGTGTGTTTATCGTTTCTTTAGAAATGATTATGATCCTATTGATTGTAGAGGATGGAATGAGTATTGTGAAAACAATTGCGATACCAATGATCCTTGTAAATAGTTTTGGAAGTTTTATTTTACTTTCCATGATACAAGCTATTTTGCGCCAGGAAGAGAACGCAAAGGCACTTCAGACTCATAAGGTATTACGTATTGCAGATAAAACGTTACCGTATTTTCGCCAAGGATTAACAGAAGAGTCATGTAAGCATGTGGCACAAATTATTCACCGCTTTACAGGAACAGATGCGGTATCCTTAACAGATACAGAGAAAATATTAGCTCACGTTGGATTAGCATCAGATCACCATATTCCTTCACATAGTTTAATAACTGGTTTGTCGAAAGAAGTGTTAAATACAGGGAAAATAATGAAAGCAAAATCACGTGAGGTTATTAATTGTCAACACGAAGGCTGTCCTTTGCAAGCGGCCATCGTTATTCCACTAACTTCACATGGAAATACGATAGGGACATTAAAACTATATTTCAAAAATCCTAACCAGTTAAGTCGTGTGGAAGAGGAATTAGCAGAAGGATTAGCAAAAATATTCTCTACACAACTTGAATTAGGTGAAGCTGAGTTGCAAAGCAAATTATTGCAAGATGCGGAAATAAAAGCATTACAAGCACAAATTAACCCGCACTTTTTATTTAATGCGATTAATACAGTATCAGCTTTATGCCGAACGGATGTAGAAAAGGCAAGGAAGTTATTATTACAGCTTAGCGTGTATTTCCGTTGTAATTTGCAAGGGGCACGTCAGTTATTGATTCCACTAGAACAAGAATTAAACCATGTACAGGCATATCTATCACTAGAACAAGCAAGGTTCCCCAATAAGTATGAAGTAAAGATGTATATTGAGGATGAGCTAAAGACAACCCTAGTACCACCATTTGTTCTTCAACTATTGGTTGAAAATGCATTGCGACATGCTTTTCCAAAGAAGCAACCAGTATGCGAAGTGGAAGTGCATGTTTTTGAAAAAGAGGGTATGGTTCACTTTGAAGTAAAAGATAATGGACAAGGAATTGAGGAAGAACGTTTAGAACAATTAGGAAGAATGGTAGTTTCGTCAAAGAAAGGGACTGGAACAGCTTTATATAATATTAATGAACGTCTTATTGGGTTATTTGGGAAAGAAACGATGCTTCATATCGAAAGTGAATTAAATGAGGGGACGGATATTACCTTTGTTATTCCAAAAAAAATAGGGGAGGAAGAGCAGGTTGTTAAAAGTATTAGTAGTTGACGATGAAATGTTAGCACGTGATGAACTAAAGTATCTATTAGAGAGAACGAAAGAAGTTGAGATAATAGGTGAGGCTGATTGTGTAGAAGACGCATTAGAAGAGTTGATGAAAAATAAACCAGATATTGTGTTTCTAGATATTCAGCTATCCGATGATAACGGATTTGAAATTGCGAATATATTAAAGAAGATGAAAAATCCACCTGCAATTGTATTTGCTACTGCCTATGATCAATATGCGCTGCAAGCATTTGAAGTAGATGCGTTAGACTACATTTTAAAACCATTTGATGAAGAGCGTATTGTGCAGACATTAAAGAAGTATAAAAAACAAAAACAAGCGCAAATAGAAACGAAGCACGAAATAAAGGGGACAGATGTAACAGCAGAGATGCATAAATTAGCATTACCAATTGAAGAATCAATCGTACTTGTGAATATTGAAGATATTGTATATGTAGGACTTGTAGATGGGAAAGTGACAGTAAAAACAATGAGGGAAACGTATGTAACACACGATACACTTGTGATTTTGGAGAAGAAGTTGCCACAGGCAAGTTTTATGCGTGTCCATCGTAGCTTTATTGCAAATATTAATCATATTACTGAAATTCAGCCATGGTTCAATTCTACTTACAATTTAATCATGAAAGAAGGATCAAAAGTACCTGTTAGCCGTACATATGCTAAAGAACTCAAGAAGCTGCTTCGTATTTAAGAAGCAGCTTTTGTATTTCATCCTTTTATATTTGCAACTGATTCTGTATATTTGACGTTCCGCTATGTAAACGCTTACTCAGTCATTTATATCCTATACAATAAAGGTACCAAATCGAAAGAGGTGGCCAAAATGAGTACGAAAAAGGTATATAGTTTCTTATCACAAGCATTCATATTCTCAGCTATTATGTTAATTTCTAATATTATTGCAACACATTTACCAATTCCGATGCCTTCATCGGTAATCGGGTTAGTCATTTTATTTAGTCTATTATGTTTAAAAGTAATTAAATTGGAGCAAGTTGAATCACTTGGAACAGCTTTAACCGGTATTATCGGATTTCTCTTCGTCCCATCAGGTATTTCAGTTATTAATTCTCTTGGTGTAATGGGACAATATTTTGTACAAATCTTAACTGTAATTGTTGTCGCAACAATTATTTTACTCGCTGTAACAGGATTATTTGCACAATTTATTTTAGGAAAAGATGAAAAAGAAACAGAAGATACAAAAGAATTGAAAGTAGTAAATAAAGGACGCAAGCACGGAAAGGTTGCGTAACCATTTTAGTATATATTGTTAGGAGGTAATGAACATGGCAAGCACAATGACTCCATATTTCGGAATCGTCGTTTCATTAATCGCATACGGAATCGGCACATTATTATTTAAGCATTCTAAAGGATTCTTCTTATTCACACCATTATTTGTAGCGATGGTATTAGGGATTGTCTTTTTAAAGGTAGGTAACTTTACCTTTGAAGAGTATAATACTGGCGGAAAAATGATTAGTTTCTTCTTAGAACCAGCAACAATTGCCTTTGCAATTCCGTTATATAAACAAGTTGATAAGTTGAAAAAATATTGGTGGCAAATTTTATCAGCTATCGTAGTTGGATCTATTTGTTCAGTAATTGTCGTGTTCATTGTTGCAAAAGCAATTGGTCTAGATACAGCAGTAATGAATTCAATGTTACCACAAGCAGCAACGACAGCAATTGCGTTACCAATCTCTGAAAGTATTGGTGGTATACCAGCAATTACATCGTTTGCAGTTATTTTTAACGCAGTTATCGTATACGCATTAGGGGCATTATTCTTAAAAACATTTAGAGTGAAACATCCAATTGCAAAAGGTTTAGCGCTTGGAACAGCAGGTCACGCATTAGGAGTAGCAGTAGGAATTGAAATGGGTGAAGTAGAGGCAGCTATGGCAAGCATTGCTGTAACGGTAGTAGGGGTTGTAACAGTAGTTGTCATACCAATGTTCATGCCGTTTATTGGATAGTAAAACTTACTTAAAAAAATGAGAAAAGCAAGCTATTTGTAGGACAGATTTCTACTGATAGCTTGCTTTTTATGTTACAGTAGTGGTAAGACCTATCTTTAACAAAATGTAAGTTTCCTTAAATCTTCATTAATACTATGTAGAATACGTTTTGAATTAGGTCATTGTATTGTAAAATAAGAAGTAAGCTACTATAGACCTGCTAAGGTAGGCGTATAATGAGCTTATAAAAATCTTAATATGAATGAATAATTAAAAGTAGAAAAGAGAGAAAAATCTACTTATTAACGTTTTACTTTATAGGACAGGAGAGAGTACTCGTCGATTATGCAAATAAAAAACCTGTTTCAAAGCAAAGGATTTCAGAGGTTACTCGTATTAGTAATACTTGCTCTCGTATTATACGGGCTGCAAAGCATGTTGAATTTAATTTTAATTACGTTTATTCTCACGTATTTAATGGATCGATTCCAAAAGTTTATTTCTCGTAAATTAGATCATTTTATGCCCATCAATCGAAAGCTCATTATAGCATTTCTATATGTCATGTTAATTGGTGGAATTGCTATTACGCTATTTAAATATTTACCAGTATTAACGATACAAATTTCACAATTGATTTATCAATTTAACGTATTTTTAAGAAACCCACCGGATAGTGAATTAATTAAGTATGCAGTTAATGCTGTCAATCATATGGAATTTTCTAAATATGTAGGACAAGGTGTAGACATTTTGTATAAATCGATTACAAATGTCGGGAAGTTCGGACTTCAAGTTTTACTTTCTTTAATTTTAAGTTTATTTTTCCTGCTGGAGAAATCTCGTATCGTTGCTTTTACTGCAAAATTTAAAGAAAGCCGACTTGCAATTTTCTATACTGAAATTGAGTACTTCGGTAAGAAATTTGCACGTTCATTCGGAAAAGTAATCGAAGCACAATTTTTAATTGCAGTTGTTAACTGTGTTTTATCCGTTATTGCATTATGGATATTAGGATTCCCACAATTATTAGGTTTAGCGTTAATGATCTTCTTACTCGGTTTAATTCCAGTAGCTGGGGTTATCATTTCGTTATTCCCACTTTGTATGATTGCCTACAATATCGGCGGTATTATGTACGTTGTTTATATTTTAATTATCGTAACAGTCATTCATGCGCTTGAAAGTTACGTGTTAAATCCGAAGTTTATGTCGCAAAAAACAAACTTACCGATTTTCTATACGTTTATGGTATTAATCTTCTCAGAACACTTCTTAGGTGTATGGGGACTAATTATCGGTATTCCAATCTTCATTTTCTTATTAGATGTCTTAGATGTGACAAGTGATGAAATGGAGAAGGACTTAGAAAAAAATAAAGTGAAGTAGAGAAAAGCATCGATGTTCGATGCTTTTTCTTTTATAACATGATGTTTCTTATGCCATACTGTAAGAAGAATATAGAATAGGGGTGAAAGAATGGCTGTAAATGAAAAGGTAGAATTAGCTACATTTGCTGGAGGGTGCTTCTGGTGTATGGTTTCGCCATTTGAAGAGATGGAAGGGATTATAAAGGTTGTTTCTGGCTATACAGGTGGTCATAAGGAGGATCCAACGTATAAAGAAGTGTGCTCGGAAACGACGGGACATTATGAGGCAGTACAAATTACATTTGATGCAACCAAAATGCCGTATGAAGAGTTACTAAATATATATTGGAGACAAATTGATCCGACTGATGTAGGTGGGCAATTCCACGATCGTGGACAGTCTTACGAAACAGTGATTTTTTATCATAATGAAGAACAACATAAAAAGGCAGACGCTTCAAAAGAAGAGCTTGCACAGAGTGGACGTTTTTCAAAGCCGATTGCGACAAAAATATTACCAGCTACTACGTTTTATCCGGCTGAAGAATATCACCAAGGATATCATAAGAAAAACACATTCCGCTACGAGTTATACCGTAAGGGTTCAGGACGAGATGCATTTATTAAGCAACATTGGCCAAAGGATAATGCTCATTTAAAAGAAAAACTCAATGAGATGCAGTTTTATGTAACACAAGAGAATGGTACCGAACCACCATTTCGAAATGAGTATTGGAACCATCAAGAGGAAGGCCTTTATGTAGACATCGTTTCAGGTGAACCGTTGTTTACTTCTATAGATAAATTTGATAGTGGATGTGGATGGCCTAGTTTTACAAAACCAGTTATGGCAGCAAGTGTGAAAGAAAAAATGGATGTGAGTCATAATATGACTCGTACGGAAGTGAGAAGTAAAGAAGGAGATTCCCATCTTGGGCATGTATTTCCAGATGGTCCAGGACCGAATGGGCTTCGCTATTGTATAAATTCAGCAGCTCTTCGATTTATTCCTAAAGAGGAATTAGAGAGAGAAGGCTATGGTGATTTCTTAATCTTGTTTGGAAATCAAAAATAACCTCGCAGTTAGCGAGGTTATTTTTTGTTATTTTGCTTTTTTCTTTTTGAACTTGCTTAATACTTCATAAACGATTGGAACAATAAGAAGTGTTAATAACGTTGAACTTGTTAATCCACCAATTACTGTTACACCAAGTCCTTTAGAAATTAAGCCGCTACCTTCAAATCCTAATGCAAGCGGGATAAGAGCCCCAATTGTTGCAATTGCAGTCATTAAAATTGGACGAAGGCGTGTTGCACCAGCTTCTAATAAAGCTTCACGTGTTGATAGACCTTCATTTTCTTTATGAATAACGCGGTCGATAAGCACGATTGCGTTTGTTACAACGATACCGATTAACATAAGCGCACCGATCATTGCAGAGACACTTAACGTTTCACCAGAGATTAATAAGGCAACAAGAGCTCCGATAATTGTAAATGGTAGCGAGAATAAAATTGCGAATGGTGCAAGAGCACCACCGAATGTAACGACAAGAACGAAGTATACAATCGCAATCGCAGCTAACATCGCTAAGCCAAGTTGCTTGAATGATTCTTCAATATCTTTTGTAACGCCGCCCATAGAAACATCTACGCCGGAAGGAAGATCCATTTTATCTACTTCTTTTTGAACCGCGGCAGATGCTTTTGAAACGTCATCAGATGTTAGTTTTGCACTTACTTCTGCATAAACACGGCCATCACGGTGTTTCACTGTATTCGAAGTTTCCCCTTCTTTTACAGTCATAACATCTTTCACAGCCACTTCATTACCAAGTGGCGTTGTAATTTTACGATTTGTTAAGTCATTGATTGTTTCATAATTTTGCTTTTCAGCTTCTACATATACATTGACATCTTTACCGTCTTTTTTAATTGTTGTCAGAACAGGGCGATCATGTTGATTAGAAAGTCCCATTCCGATTTGTGCAGCCGTTAGCCCCATTTTGCTTAGTTTTTCCTGATCTGCGACTAAACTGTATTCTGCATACGTTTTTGCAATACTAGAGTCTACATCTTTTAAGTCTTTATTTTTCTTCATGATATTTTGAATATCTTTTACGACAGGCTTAATTTCTTCAGAGCTATCTCCGTAAACGTATAGTTTAATTTCATTACTACCGCCACTCGCTCCGAAATCTTGATTTTTCCATTCACCTTTTCCAGACATCTTCTGTAAATCTTTAACGACTTGTTCTTTTTCTTTTTCAAAGTTTTTCGTGTCGTTATCATATTGTACGAAGAACATTGCTTGATTTGATTGACCAGGGCTCATTGGGTTTTCTCCACCTAATGAGAATTGAATTGTTTTGACGTCTTTATTATCCTGAAAGTGCTTTTCAGCTTTTGTTGCAATTTTTTCAACGTCTTCTAACGTTTGACCTGGTTCAGGATTGTACGTTGTAATGATCATTTTTTCTTCTTCAGCTGGTAAGAAGCTTACACCGATAGTTGGCACAAGTGCAAGACTACCAACTAATAGAAGGACAGCGATACTTGATGTAATAATTTTGTGATTTAAAGCCCATGCAAGTATGCGTTTATAACTGTTTGCTAATTTGCTTGGTTTTTCTTCATGATGTACCTCTTTTTCCCTCATGCTCTCTTTTTTAAATAAAGAATGAGCTAGCATTGGTACAATTGTAACTGCTACTAGTAATGATGCTAATAAAGCGAAGACGATAGTTAAGGCGAATGGTAAGAACATTTCACCGATCATACCTTTTACTAGTCCAAGCGGTAAAAATACAGCAATTGTTACAATAGTAGAAGACATAATTGGAATAAACATTTCTTTCGTAGCTTCACGAATTAAATCTTTTCCGCGTAGTTTTTCTTCTGATAATGACATACGTCGGTAAATATTTTCAATAACAACAATGGAATCATCGACGACGCGCCCGATAGCGACTGTCATTGCTCCAAGTGTCATAATGTTAAGCGTAATATCCATTTGCTTTATGACTAATACAGCAATTAATAACGAAAGTGGTATGGAAACGACAGAGATTAATGTTGTTCGGATATTTCGTAGGAACAGCATAATAATAACAATCGCAAAGATAGCACCAAAAATGGCTTTGCTCAGCATTGTTTCTACTGATTTCTCAATAGGTGCACCTTGGTCGAATGTTGAAATAACCTCTAAGTCTTTATATTTTTTCTCAAGTTCTTTTACTTTATCTTTCACTGCATTTACAACATCAACTGTATTCGCGTCAGCAGCTTTTACAATTTGAATTCCAATTGCTTCTTTTCCATTTGTTCGAGAAATAGATTCTGCTTTTCCGACTTCTTTAATGTCAGCAATTTCGTCTAATGTAACTGTCGGAATCCCGTTCATAGCGGCTGGATTCATTTGCGGCATTTGTGTACCAGCTCCAGCATTTTGACTACCTTGACCATTCGGTGATGAAGGAACAGCTGGGATTTTCATTTCTTTCAATGCTTTAATTGTTGTAATATTTCCATCTACAACAACTGATTTTTCCGTGTCTTTAAATGTATATAAGCCAAGTGGTAAAGATACGTCCGATCCTTTAATTACATTTTTTACAGTATCTTCACTTAAACCTAATTCTTTCATCTTATCTTTCTTGAAGACAAGTTGTACTTCATCTACTTGTTGACCTGAAATTTGAACAGATGCGACCCCATCAAGCCCTTTTAATCCTGGAACAACATTTTTTTCTACATTTTCAGTTAAGGTAGCTAGAGATTCATTTTTACTTGCTACGCTTAACGAAATAACTGGAAAGGCATTGAAGTTTACACGTGAAACTTTCGGATCCTTTACGCCTTCTGGCAGTTTCACATTTGCGAGAGCTTCTTTAATTTCTGTTTCAGCCTTTTCCATATTTTTATCAAAATCATATTCTACCTGAATAGAAGATGCGTTTTGATAAGATGATGAACTAACAACATTTACACCACTTAAATTTTGCAGTTGCTCTTCCATTGGTTTTGAAATTTTGTCAGCTACTTCTTCTGGTGTAGCACCAGGATAAACCGTAGTTACTGTTACAACCGGTGTTGTAATATCAGGAATTGTTTCCAGCTTCATATTAAGCCCAGAATAAATACCTGCAATGGTAACAATAATGGTTAGTAGCCAAACTGCGAACTTATTTTTTAACGAGAAATTAATGATTTTGTTCATGTTTGCGCTCCCTTTTTATTGTATTGACCAACTGGTCAGTCTAATACATAATATAACTGACTAATTGGTCAGTCGTCAATGAAAAGAGATGGTATAATAAATTCGTGATAAGATGCGAGATTAAGTTTAGGAGAGAAGATATGAAAGAAAAAGAGCGCTTAATTATAGAGATGGCTATGAAGTTATTTGCGACTAAGGGTGTAAATGCAACATCAGTGCAGGAAATTGTGACAGCTTGTGGCATATCTAAGGGAGCTTTCTATTTATATTTTAAATCGAAAGATGAGCTTTTATTAGCAATACTTCGATATTACTATGACAAGATTCAAAATAAAATGATGGATATTGATAAAGAATCATTATTACCACGTGAAAAATTTGCAAAACAATTGCATTGTCAGTTTAACGATATACAAAAGCATAAAGAATTTATTATTATGCATGCAAGGGAAAATGCTATTCCTTTTAATAAAGAAGTGGAAGAGTTTATGATGCGGATGAAGTTAGAGTCTCACGCATTTTATCGGAATAGTTTGCTGTCTATTTATGGTGACAAGGTTATTCCATATTTATTAGATTTAGTAATTATGGTAGAGGGCATATGCCGTGGATATTTAGAACTAATCATTATACAAGCACCAGAAATTGATTTATCGTATGTCTCTGCGTTTATTTTGAAAAGAGTGGATGATTTAGTAGATGGGTTGGTAGAATCTTCGGAAGAACCCGTGTTACATGAAGAAAAGCTTGGAGAATTCCTTTGTAAATCAGAGCTTATTAAGGAGCAGGTTAAGGAACATTTTTTAAAAGAAATCATTGTTTTTAAACGTACATTAGCTGATCAATTAGAAGATGATGAATTGCTTGTTACGCTAGATGTTTTGGAGGCGGAAATGAGATTGCCAAATCCAAGGATTCCGGTCATCCAAGGAATGCTGTCTAATTTAGAAGTATATCCAAATTTAAAAGAATTTCGCTTACGACTTATGGGATATTACAATATAAAAAGGTAACAATGACAGTTTTCATTGTTACCTTTTTTTTATGCATTCACTTTTTCTTTTGTTTGTGTAGTCTCTTCTTGCTCAATATTGATTGTTTCTTTTACGATATAAATCGGACGGTTTTTACTTTCGTCATAAATACGAGCAATATATTGGCCGACGATGCCAAGGCCAAATAACTGAATACCACTAAAGAATGTAATAGCAACCATAATAGATGCCCAACCTGTTTGTGTATCATGCCCGAGAATTTTCACAGTAATTGTATATAGTAAGACAATTATAGAAATAAGAACTGATAATAAACCTAAGGACATAACGATGCGTAATGGCTTTGTCGAAAATGCAATAATGCCATCAGATGCAAATTTAATCATTTTCTTTAATGGATATTTTGTTTCACCAGCAAAGCGCTCATCGCGTTGATATTCAACATACGTTTGGCGGAAGCCAACCCAAGACATCATACCGCGGATGAAGCGATTTCGCTCAGTCATTTGATTGAAAACATCAGCTACCTTGCGATCGATGATTCGGAAATCACCAGTATCTTTTGGGATATCGATATCAGACATGTAGTTTAGGAATTTATAGAAATATTTAGCTGTTAAAAGTTTAAACCAAGTTTCACCTTTACGTTGTTTACGTTTTGCATAAACAACTTCATATCCTTCTTCCCATTTTGCAATAAGTTCAGGAATCACTTCAGGTGGATCTTGTAAGTCTGCATCTATGATTACAATAGCGTCACCTTTTGCAGCAGCAATACCAGCTGTAACGGCTACTTGGTGTCCAAAGTTACGCGCAAAATTAACGATTTTTGTACGGTAATCATTTGCTGCAATCTCAGATAAGATTTCCATTGTACGGTCTGTACTACCGTCATTTACAAAGACAAACTCGTAATTAATATCATTTTGAAGCATAACGGACTTTAAACGATTATAACATTCCTGTGCTACTTCTTCCTCGAAGTACATAGGAACTACAACCGAAATTAATTTTTGCATGTTGTATCCTCCGTATTTTTAATAAGTCGTTCAAATTTAATTAGTAGCCTTTTCAGTTTGGTTGAATGTCCAAATTTTATTAAGAACAAAATTTATAACCATTCCGACACCAATTGCGAAAATCTGTGCAATTAATGCATTCAAGGCAAGTTTATCTACTAATATAAATAAACATAATGTATTAAAAGCCAATACAATTAAATTTACAGTTAGAAATTTAAAGAACATTGACGTGCTTTTATTATTAGGTTTAAACACCCAATTTTTATTCCAATAGTAGCTATTGGCGACACCAATTAAATAGGCAATGGTATTCGCAACAAGATAGTTCATCCCGAACCTTAATAAGATCCAAAAGCTAATAATGGTAATGAGCGTATTAAAGATTCCTACTAAACCAAACTTTAAGAGTTTCTCCATAATAGTATCCTCATCTTTATAAAATATATAAATAAAACAAGAAATGTAGAAAGGTTATTCTTACATAACAACTATCAATTATAGCATAGTTTATACTAAGATGTTATATGTTTTGAGTGGATATCATTTTAGGATATAGAATGAATTTGTCAATAATAAAAAAGGTTAATTCAAATTGGCATACTGGACAATATGAAAGCAAACATGGAAATCATGGTAATATTAATGTATAGTAGCTGGTAGTGTGATTTTTTTAGGAAATATAATGTTTTCCCATATAAATATGTTAAGGAGTGAGTTTTTTTGGAACGTTTTTCTGGATTGTTTTCAACTTTTTCTACACGTGCCATATACGGCATTTATAGCTTTTTCGTTGCAATATTAATTTTTGATTATTTTTCAGATACTCAAAAATATAATTATGTAATGATATTAGTTGGAGTTTTATTATTATGTACAATTGGAAACTTTATACTTAGTAGTGGATCGCTATATCTTGAAAGAGTAAATGAAAAAATATGCTTTTTTGTACTACTAATTATTTGTGTAGCAGTGAAAACTGCATGGATTGTTACATATAAGATTGATCCGATTGGTGACTATGAAGCCTTTTTCAATACTGCAAAAGCATTAGGTGATAACTTTGTTATTCATGATAGATATGTTGCATTATTTCCACATATTTTTGGTTATGCTTCATTCTTAAGTATCTTCCTAAAAATATTTGGGGCAAACTTTATGGTTCCGCCAATTATTAATGTTGTTTTAACTACAATTTCGATGGGATTAATATATTTTATAGCTAGAAGAATTGGTGGAGTGAGAACAGCGATAACAGCAAGTGTTTTATGGATTCTCTTGCCATCACAAACGATGTATAACATGTTTGCACTTTCAGAACCGTTGTATTGTACAGTACTGTTATTAGCCTGGGCAATTATGATAATTGTTTATGATAAAATTGAAAATATAACGATTGCAAAGGTTCTTATGTATTCAATTCTATTAGCTGCATTACTTGTATTAATAAATATGGCAAGACCAATTGCAGCAGTGCCAATTATTGCCTTAGTGATATGGATGTTTATTATAGATACAAAGCATATAGGGAATAAAAAGCTACTTATTAACAAGGTGGTATATGTAGGGGTTATCATTATTGGATACTTAATGATGTCTTCGGCAGTAAATCATTATACAACATTACGTTTAGGTGAAGAGATAGCAACCGTGCCGGGATACAATATTCATGTAGGATTTAATAAGGGATCTTCAGGAACATGGAATCCAGGAGATTCAGCATTACTATATCATTATAGTGGTCAACCAGGATGGAGTGCTCAGGATACTCAAAAGCAAATGCTTGAAGAAGCGAAAAAGAGAATCAAAAACGATGATATAGATTTCGGAAAACTAATGTACGATAAATTTATTATCTTCTTAGGGAATGATGATCAAGCTGTTAAGTACGCAGATCCAGTGATGGACCATAAAGTAGGATATACTATAATTTCTAATGTTTTCTATTACTTTTTACTAGCTACTTCACTGTTCGGAGCGTTAGTAGCTATAAAAAATAAAAATAAATCTTCACTTTTAATTATTTGTTTATATGCGATTGGGCTAACAATGGCACAAATGATAGTAGAAGTAGCACCGAGATATCATTATTCGGCTACAATACCTATGATCTTTTTAGCTGCTTTTGGTATTAAGCATATTTATAATAAAAAAAGTGACAGAGATATAGTAAAAAGATAAGTAAAAAAAGCAGTTGTTTCAAAAGGGTGTGTACGAATCCTTTTAGAAGCAACTGCTTTTTTACTTATAAAATTTGAAAGATAGTTCTTATTGGATTAAGCGTTTTGCTGAGCCCATTTCTCTACATCCCAAGTTTTTGTTATCCAACCTTCATAAAAGTCTGGTTCATGGCATACAAGAAGAATTGTTCCTTTATATGCTTTCATCGCCTTTTGTAGCTCTTCTTTTGCTGTAACATCAAGGTGGTTTGTTGGCTCATCAAAGAGTAACCAGTTACTTTCTTCACCCATTAGTTTACATAAACGAACTTTTGCCTGTTCGCCACCGCTTAATTGGTTCAGTGGACGAGAAATATGTTCGTTTTTCAAACCGCATTTCGCTAACATGGCGCGTATCTGATGTTGGTCTAAGCTAGGGAAAGTATTCCAAACATCATCAATTGGTGTTATATTATCAGCTTTTACTTCTTGTTCGAAGTATGATGGATTTAAGAAGTCACCAAGGCTTGTTTTTCCGCTTAATGGTTTAATCTTACCTAAAATTGTCTTCAACAGTGTTGACTTACCGACACCGTTACATCCAACAATTGCAATTTTTTCTCCGCGTTCAATTGTCATCGTTAATTTTGGTAATAGCGGATGTGTATATCCAATTTCTACATTTTCCCCTTCAAAGACGAATCGGCTACTTGCACGACTTTCTTTAAATGAAAACTCAGGTTTAATAGCTGTTTCAGGGCGATCGATACGTTCCATGCGATCAAGTTGTTTTTGACGGCTCTTTGCACGTCCTGTTGTTGAGTAACGAGCTTTATTTTTCGCAATAAAATCTTCTTGCTTTTTAATAAATTCTCGCTGCTTCTCATAAGCGTTGATATGTTGATTTTTATTCATTTCTGCTAGCTCTAGGAATTTTTCATATGTCGCTGTGTAACGCGTCATTTTTGTGAATTCTAGATGGAAAATAATATCGACGCATTTATTCATAAATTCCGTATCATGGGAAATTAATAGGAATGCGTGTGGATATTCTTTTAAATAAGTTGTTAACCAATGAATATGTTCAACGTCTAAATAGTTGGTAGGCTCATCTAATAGTAGTACTTCTGGTTGCTCAAGTAGTAATTTTGCGAGTAATACTTTTGTACGTTGTCCACCACTTAATGCTGCAACGTCACGATCTAGACCAATTGCGTCAATTCCAAGACCACGTGCTGCTTCTTCAATTTTAATATCTAATAAATAGAATCCGCCTGCTTCAAGAGCATCTTGAATTTCTGCCATTTGCTCAAGAAGTTCCTCTAATTCTTCCGGTGTAGCAGTTCCCATTTTTTCTGCAACTTCATTTAAAGCTTTTTCTTTTTCAAATAAAGGTAAAAACGCATCTGCTAATACATCACGAATTGTGCGACCAGGTGTTAAAATAGTATGCTGGTCTAAGTAACCGTAATTTGTACCAGGTGTCCATTCAACGCGACCTTCGTCATGGATAAGCTGACCAGTAATTATATTCATAAATGTTGATTTACCAACACCGTTTGCTCCAACTAATCCAACATGTTCCCCTGCAAGTAAGCGCATGGATACATCTTTAAATAATGTACGATCACCAAATGTATGGCCTAATTTTTCAACAGTTAATAAGCTCATAATGTCCTCCGTTCATTTCTAAATAGTGTCTTGAATCATGATACTAAATTCTTGGATAGAATGCTATCATTTCCAAAATATATAATGTATTTGACCAGTAGGGTATGCAATTCCAAGAGGATGATGGGTTGCTATGATGTGAAAGAAATAAAAATAAGGTGTAACCATTTAATAAAAGTGGTTACACCTTATTTTTTATTTTAAATATCCACGAACAATTCCGCGTAAGCGATTTGCATGGAATTTGCGCTTATCATTAGAAATATTTTGTGTCATACGGAATGTTGCGGCAGCGACAGCACGTATGAAATAAGGGAATCCGTAGTGTAAGCGAATAACCCTACCAAAACCACCAGCATAAGAAATGGCACGTTTTAATGATTGTTCATTAATAATTTCCTCTTTTACAGGATGGTATACGAACAGATCTTTTCTAAATAAACCAGTATAATTTTGTTTCATACCGCGTAGTACAAAGTCAGTTTCTTCACCAGCTCCATAAATCGTTCCCGAACCAACACCTAAATCTTCATCAAATGTACCTACATCTTGTACAAATTGCTTTGTGAAGAATAGTGTGAAAGAAGGTCCCATGAATCCATACTTATTATTTAAAATAATGTCTGTATTCGGTGCGTGTATTAAAGAACCCGTTCCTTCAACATTTGTCGTATTTGTTGAGATGAAATGAACATCTTTATTAGAGTTGAAAGTTTCTAATATGCTTTCTAAAACATTTGTTTCATAAATACAATCATCATCTGGAAAAGCGATGAAGTCGCCATCTGCTACTTTTAAACCTGCATTGCGGGCTCTCGATAGTCCTTTAATAGGTGTATAGATGTAATTAATAGAAAATTTATCTTTATATTCATCAAATAAATCAGAGATTGGCGTATCATTTTGATCTACTACGATAAGTTCAAAATTTTTGTAAGTTTGTTGTTCAAGTGATTTTAGTAAGTCAAGAATATCATCACGTCTGCCACAAGTAGCCATGATTAAAGAAAATTTCAAGTTTAACAGCTCCTTTTAGAGATTGCGTTTAAGCCTTTTTGAATCGTGCTAGTATCTTTTCGAGTAGTGAAAAGAGAATTTCATCCTTTGTTATAAAGAGGATAAGGGCATACGTTAATCCACATGTTATTATTACTAGGATAACTTGTAGTATTTGTCCAGATACGATCATATCAATAACGAATGCTATCGGGACAAATGTTAGTGAATAAAATAGATATTTAAGTTTTTGTATATCGAATAACGTATAATTCACTTTTAGTTTCTTTTTCACATAAATATATTCAAATGTGATTAAGAAACAATTCGCAATTGTTGTTGTGAAAATTGCGGTTGTTGGTGTAAGTACATGGAAGAATATTAGTGCAATATTAGATGCTAAGTTGATAAATCCGCAAATGAATAAAAATCGCACTAAAATGCTTTCTTTCTTTTTCACATAAATAATTTGATTCGATAAAATGGACTCAATACCAACTGTAATCATATAGAAGGCGAAAACAATTAGTGTATTACCAGCCCCGGCAAACTGTTGTCCACCGTAAATGACAACAGCTCCATGAGCAATGAGCATTAAACCGATTGCAGCAGGGAATAGGGTAATGAAATATACTTTTGAAATTTTATTTAGTAAAGACTCGTACTCCATTTCAGACGCATTTCCTGATAAATAAGACAGTCTTGGAACGGTTACTTGTACAACACTTAACATAAGTGTATTAATAATCATCATAATTTGAAAAGCCATTACGTAATATGCAACTTCTTCTTTTCCAACATATACTCCTAAAAAAAGACGATCTAATTGAGTATATAAAATATTAGCATTTGAAAAAATCAAGACTAATAGTAACGGTTTTAAATGAGGAATAATCGTTAAGTCGGAAAAATCAAATTTCACTTGGCGTTTCACATATATAAAGCTAATAGAGTGGTTTAAAAATGTTGATAATACTAATAAACCAGCATATGTTTTGTAATCGTCAACCCCATGAATGAAAGAGAAAAGAAGTACGACATAGATTAATCGAACGATAACGGTTTTTTTAGTGATGAAGTCATAATTTTCATATGCCTCGTTGAACCATTCCACATAAAACATGTTAGATATGAAATTAAAACCGAAAATAAGAAGAACTGGAAATAGACTTTCATGTCCATATCCAATATAACTAAAGAGCACAAAGGCTGATAAAGCCAAAATACTAGTTGTGAAGTTAATTACATAGAGACTTGTAAATAACTTAGAAACTTTCTTCTTATCGTTTTTAATTAAGCTAATTTCACGTAAACCATATTGATATACACCAAATACGGCGAACACGAAGAAGTAATTGAAAAAAGTTTCAGCAATATTAACGGTTCCGATTGAAGTGGCTCCTAACGTTCGATATGCGTAAGGACCAACTAAAATTGGAAGGATAATATTAAACGTATTGAGCAGTATTTTATAAAAAATATTTGAAGCAATTGATTTCTGCATAATTTCACCTTTCCATTAAAATAATCCAATTTAATTAAAATACTTGCTATGTCATAGTAAGGTTTTTAACTACAATTAATTCTTTCAATATAATGAAGTGTAAGGTGTTTTCTACACGATTTACAAATCCTTAAATTGTTTTGTTGACCACCCGTATAAGTGTACCCTACATAAACTTTGTAAAGCAACTGTTGATGGAATAGAACCGTGTTATAAATGAGATTTTATCAATTAGAAAAAGTGAATAGCGAACGGATATGTATAAAAATATTACATAGTATGTGTGAAAAGGAGTAATGGTTGTATGAAGGTGTGGAAATGATTATAAAAAATGAGCGAATATATGATAGTTATTCGCTCAGAAGATGTTTTAATGGTAAAGTCCTACATACTCCAAGGTTTACTTAAAGTTAGAACTTCAGCCATTTCCTTGCTTTTGACGCGCCCTTTTTTTCTACTTTCTGCACGCTCAGAACCAGTTGTGTGTAGCCAGTGTTCTTCTTCAGTTTCAGGTAGTACTTGTGGAACTGAAGAAGGTTTTCCATCTTTTAATGCAACGAATGTAATGAAACATGTTGCAGCTATTCTACGCTCGCCTGCTAATAAATTCTCTGCAATTACTTTTACGAACACTTCCATTGAAGATTTTCCTGTATAGCATACGAATGCTTCATAACAAACAGAATCTGCTTGGTGAATTGGAGTTAAAAAATCAACAGAATCGATAGATGCTGTTACACAATGTTTACGGCTATGTCTTGCAGCTGCAATTGAAGCGATACTATCAATTTCTGCTAATAATTTTCCTCCGAAAAGTGTTTGATGATTATTTAAATCATTCGGAAAAACACGTGTTGTTTTAATTGCTTTGGATTCTCGCATGAATTTCTTTTCCATATGGTCAGCCCCTATTTTCTGTTTTCAATCAGAATGACATGTATTGTAATTGGAGTACAAAAATATTAAAAATCCATAGATATTTAATGAAGTAAAGAATTCCAGAAGAGGGTTAGTAAAACTTCTGTATTTGTATTCATGTAACTGAAAGAAAAGTTATCTTATATAAAGTGTAGTGTAAAAGAGGATTCGCTTACATTGCAAGTGAAAAAATTAGGACCCTGTATTTGTCATAGAAATTCCCTATCAGCTATGTGCCTATTCATGATAGAATCGTTTTGTTATGAATGGAAGTAGAGGTGCAATGGACATATGAATCATATACAAACAAATTTTTCGTCTTTTTTCAGTAAAATAATGATTGGTGCGATGCTCGCATTTTTTGTTTATAGTTGTTGGTCTGCGTTCGAAACAAGCAAACAATTTTTTGGAGACAGTACAACAAGTGTAACAATTGTATTGGTTATTTTCGTTATTCTCATGTTGTTGGTAGCATCGATTTTACAGTATCGTTTTACAGATAAACAATTTCTTATTTTTCTTATCAGTACATGTATAGTTGTGAGACTTAGTATGGTTTTATTTGTAGACGTTCCGTTAATTGGTGATATGAAAGCTATGTTTGAGTCTGCAAAGCAGGTTGCGATTGGTAATAGCGTAGAGAATATAGCACAGTTACCTTTTATTATTTATGAATCAATTATTATTCGTATATTTGGCGATACAGTATTCGCATTGCAGTTATTTAATATTTTATTTTGCACAGGGACTGCATTTTTCATTTATCGTATTGCAGCCATAGTTTTTGGAGAAGAATGCGGTCGTATTGCGTCTGTATTTTACGCTTTATATATTCCAAATATATTTATGAGTTCTTTATTAACATCAGAATCACTCGCAATATTTTTATTTTATTTAGCTTGTTACATACTTTTATATAAAGGTTTAGATCATCCTTATATGTGGGTGCTTGCAGCAATTTTATTTGCATGTAGTAATATGATTTTCCCAATGGGGTTATTTCTTCCTATTTTTATTGCTGTATATGTGTTGTTAGTTGAACTTTTTCAATCAGCAATGAAGCAAAAAGTATTATTAAAGATGATAGGAATACTTATTCTATTTTATAGTACCCATTTTGGTGTGAGTTATGGAATTCAGACAATGGGAATGTCACAATATACGATTTCAAATGAAACGTATGTTCAATCTGTTTTGATTGGAAAAGGTAAAAATGAGAGGGAAATGACAAAGAATCAAAGCGTAACAGAGCGTATTGACCAAAAGCTAAAAGAGATTGAAGAAGAAAGATTTAAACTTTTAAAGCCAGTCATTAATCAATTCTCAGATGAGGGAATACATTCTATTCTATTTAAATGTGAAAAACTTATATATGTAGCGGTAACATTGTTTATGTCTATTGCTTTATTACACTTTCTTATTAAGAAACAACAAAACGAAGGATATATGTTGTTCTTATTGTTAATTAGTGGATACGTATTGTTAAGACTCTTCCAAGTAGATAGGGCATATTACAATCTTATTGTGCCAGCCTTGTTTATTTTGCAAAGCTTTGGTGTTTATATGAGTTATGTGTACTGTCAAAAAATATTCTTCAGAAAATAAAAAGAATCCAGATTGGATTCTTTTTTTGAATGGAAGATGAGGACTAAGAGTTAGCAGAGATAAAGAATCTCTACTGACATAATCTGTACTCTATCGGTTAAGTTCCAGTTGTAAACTATCGGCTGTTAGAGCCATTTTTGAGGAATCGTCTTGAATTCCTTTCATTACTTGTGAAATGGTTTCTAACTCATTTTCAATTTTTTTATTCTGCTCTTTCGAGTTAGACATGTCTTTTACAATTTCTTGGAAGTATTGATCTGTTGCAGACATACCATCTGTTCCTTCAGATACGAGGGAGCTAATTTGTTTCACTGAAGAAGAGACACGAATAATTTGTTCATTTGTTTTTTCGACGAGCTTTGTCACGTTGAATATAGATTCTTTCGTTTGCTCTGATAACTTTCGAATTTCTCCAGCTACAACAGAGAAGCCCTTGCCAAATTCCCCAGCACGAGCAGATTCAATCGCAGCATTTAGTGCGAGTAAATTTGTTTGCTCTGCAATTGATTTTACAATATCTATGATTTCATTAATTTTGTTAGAAATATCGAGAAGTTCATGAGTATCTGTAATGATAGTTTCCATGTTCGTTTGAATGTATTCCATTCGTTTATTTTGCTGATTTAATTGCTCTTTCCCTTTATTCGCTTTTTCTTCCGATGTTGTAGCTAATGATGTACCTGTTTTGGCAATTTCTACAATAGTTTCAGATTTAGCGGTTAACTGTTGAATAGAAGCGCTCGTTTTTTCAGATACAGATGCTAGTTCTGTTGCAATATGCGTAATGGTCATAGCTGTTATTTCTTTTTCTTTTTCATGTTCTTTTTGTATTCTTTCATATTCAGATTCATAAGCCGCAATAACGAGTTCTTGTTCAAGAGTAAATAATTTGTTTATTACGTTTATAGAATGTGAAAAATCGTCAATTGTTTTAAATTTTGTTTGCAATATCTTCATAATAGAGCGGAATAATTCTTGATAAGCGGCAGTATACCATTTTCTATGTAAGCCAATTTGTACATGCCTTTTGGCAATTCGAACACGTTGTTCAATAAAATCTTCATGCATATCTCCGCTGAATAATTCTTTTATATGTGTTTTTAAAGTTTGCTTTAGTTTTGGAATAGAACTATAACGTTCAATAATAGTAATTAAATTTGGCTGTTTTGTAATATTGGCATAGAATTTTTCCGTAATCCAATCAATTTCTTCATAAATAAAGGGCTGTAGTATCTTTACGATTTGTAAATCTTCCTTTGAAATATGTAGCATATCCATTTGAATTTTCAATTCAGAATTAGTAGGCACGTTAAAAGTGATTTGTTGATCCTTACTTAATTCAAGTATACTGGCGTTTGTTTTATTTGTATGTTTTTTAAAAACCCCAAGCATCGTTCTTCCCCCTGTGTATAAAGCGTTTTCATTTTTGGTTCTATTATAATTATATATTTTTATATACAATTACTCTACGTTAGTGTGTAGAATAGTATATAAATTAAGAGAATTCTATGTAGAATTCTCTTAATGGCCTTTATTAATTTTAGCATGTGTTTTAAAGAAAACTGGGAAATGTACATTATATATTACAGTGACAACACGAATAATGAATGTCACTAATAAACAAACATAGAAAGCTAATACGTGTGCCCCCATTGCATATGTGATTAGGAAACTAATTGCTCCTAAAATAGAAGCGATTGCGTAAATCTCTTTTCGGAATACGTAAGGGATATCTTGAGCGCAAATGTCACGCAAAATACCGCCTCCAATACCTGTAATGACTCCCATTGAAACAACTAGGAATGAGGCGTCAACATGATGTGACATTGCCGCATTTGCACCAATGGCTGTAAAAACACCTAGGCCAACAGCATCAGAAAGCATAATAACGACTTGCAGTTTATTGATACGCTCAAAAAACATACAAGTAAATAATGCTGATAATACGCTTACGAAAAAGTAAATGGGTTTAACAAATGCGACAGGAGGCAGGTTACCGATCATAATATCACGAATAATACCGCCGCCGAGCGCAGTAGCTACAGCTAAACAAAGGACACCGAATAAATCTAAATCTTTTTTTAAACCAACTAATGTACCGGAAATAGCAGCGGCGATAATGCCAAGAAACGTAAATATGTCGATTAATAACATTGCTGTAATCCCTTCCTCCTAAAGATGTTCCAGAGAAAAAATATACACTAAAGTTATGTAAATAACAATGCATTTTCGTTACATGTAGAAAAAAAGAAAAAATGAGGAAAGAAAGCGCTTGAAAATACAAATAATCTTTTTCTGTAAGGTAAGGTTGGGGTAGAAATGTGAGACGTTTAATTAAAAAATATATGTTATAATAAATATTTGAGATGAGAAAAAAATATTAACTGTATAGATTGAAATTAGGTAATAGTTATGGAGGTTCTAGATGTTAAGCGAAAATAGTAAAAGTAATAAATTTGAAAATTTTCTACTAATCTTTATTTTGTTGCAACCGATTTTAGATTTGCTTACAGCGTTCTGTATCATGGTTTTAAAAATTGATACGACCATTGGAGTTATTACACGCCTATTCGTTATGTTCCTAAGCGGGATATATATTTTAATTCAAACGAAGAAACAAGGAAATATAAAATATATATTGTATATAATCTTAGTAGGGATAGTCTTTACTATCGGATTGGTAAATAATAAGCTTACAAAAAATCCTATGGTACTTACAGAAGAAATTAAGTTTATAGCAAAAGCTTTATATCCTTTTGTTATGCTTACTTGTTATGTGTTTGTATTTAAGTCTTTAAAAGAAAAAAGTCATTCAAATTCAAAAATGCGTGACTATATTACGTATGCATCACTAATTATAGGGGTAGTAATGGTAGCTTCGATTACTACTGGAACAGATTATAATAGTTATGAGTGGGTAAAGTTAGGATCACGCGGTTGGTTTTATGCAGGTAACGAGCTAGGATCTATTTTAGCCATCATGTGTCCAATTGTTATTTTGTATTCAATTGAAAAAACAAAAAGTATAGGTAAAGCGTACTATTGGATTCCTTCAATTTTAGTTGTTTATTCACTATTTGCAATTGGAACAAAGGTTGGCGTAGGAGCGATCTTTGGATCAATGGCTATCGCAGTTGTTATGTGCTTTATTCAAGCATTTACACAACGTAAAGATGGAAAGAAACATGCCTATTTATTAAATGGTTTTCTTGCAATGACTGTATTTGTAGGCATATTGGCATATACACCTTTTTCACCGTTTATGAAAAATATGGGATTCCATTTCCAATTGATTGAACAAGAACAGAGTGTGAAAAAGGAAGAGAAAAAGAAGGAGGAAGCTAAAGAGCATAAACCTCCTGTGACAGAGAAAGAAAAGGAAAAAGAGAAAGAAAAAGAAAAAGTAGCTGAGAAAAAAGAAGAAACGCAAGCTCTTATTTTTAGTGGGCGTCAATTATTTGAACAGATGTATAAAGATTTCTATAATGAAGCTCCAATGTCTCAAAAATTATTAGGAATGGGTTACGCTGGTAACTATAAAGAACAGCCGAAGTTAATTGAACGTGACTTCCACGATTGGTTCTATTCTTTCGGAATCATAGGGTTCATTTTACTTGTAATTCCATTTTTATACTTTGGTATTAAATTTATTGCATGTATATTTACTAAATTTAAACAAATATTCACTGTGAAATATGCAATGGTGATTGCAGCGATACTTCTCGGATTAGGTATTTCATTCATGGCTGGTCATATCTTAATTGCACCTGGAGTGAGTTTCTACTTAGTAGTAATCATGGCATATTTAATAGTTGACCTGGAAATTGAATGATAGAAAAATAAAAGCTAGCATATGTTAGCTTTTATTTTGTTATAGTAAATAAAAAGAAAAAAATGGGGGATGTAAGAAATGAAAGTGTTGCATATGAATGCTGGTGCAGAAGAAGGTGGGGGGAAAACACATATTATTTCACTTTTATCTCAATTTTCAAAGGAAGAAGTGGAATTAATGGTATTTGAAGAAGGTGCGATTGCTAGAGAGGCGAGAAACCTTGGCATTCAAGTGCATGTTTTTACCCAATCATCTCGGTACGACCTATCAATTCTTTCAAAAATAAAAGCATTTATTAATGAAAATCAATTTGACATTGTGCATACACATGGCGCACGAGCAAATTTCTATCTCTCCCTCTTGAAAAAAGGTATAAAAGCGAAATGGATAATGACTGTCCACAGTGATCCAACTTTGGATTTTATGAAGAGGGGATTAAAAGGATGGGTATTTACGAAGTTAAATTTACGTTCTTTCAGGAAGGTAGATTTGTTCTTTGCAATTACGGAGAACTTTAAGAGAAACATAATAAAACTAGGTGTACCAGAAGAAAAGATTTGTACGGTTTATAATGGAATTGAGTATGATAGTAATCCAGTAAAACCTTATGATAAGAGTGAATTTGGCATCGATGAAGGAGTATTTACAGCTATTCAAGTAGCGCGTCTTCATCCTGTTAAAGGTCATGATATTTTATTTGAAGCGTTACAAAAAATTGAAATTCCAAATATAAAGGTGCTTCTGCTTGGTGATGGCCCTATAGAAGCAGAATTAAAAGAGATGGTGAAACAAAAAGGCTTAGAGGATAAGGTGATTTTTCTAGGTTTTCGTACAGATTCAAAAGAATTATATGCATCTGCACACATTAATTTGTTAACCTCTTATAGCGAAAGTTTCCCTCTCGTTTTATTAGAAGCGGCTAATCAACGCTTAACGTCTATTGCAACAAATGTAGGTGATATGAGAAAGTTAATAGTTGATGATACGTATGGATGGATTGTACCGATTGGTGATGCGGATTCGTTAGCAAACGCATTAGAAAATGCTTACGAAAAATGGTTGAATGGTGAATTAGAAGCGATGGGAAATCGTTTATATAATCACGCATCTACTCATTTCTCGCTAAAGAATTTGTATGAAGATACTTATAATGCATATAAAAAACTTTTACTGAAATAGAGAGGATAGTTAATCATGGAAGTAAAAACGGTTGATATTCTAGGTGTTCCTTTTTCTACAATGACAATGGATGAAACAATCCAATATTTGAAGGGCCAACTAGAATTGGAGCGAACACATACTTTTCAGGTAGTAACAGCGAATCCTGAAATTGTTATGTGTGCAAAAAAGGATGAAACATTCCATAAAACATTATTAAATACAGATTTAATTACACCTGATGGTATTGGAGTTGTAAAAGCAAGTGGTATGCTAGGTACACCTTTAAAGGAACGTGTAGCAGGTTTTGATTTAATGTGTAATTTATTTGCGAAGCTATCAGAAGAGAATAAACCGGTATCTGTTTTCTTACTTGGTGCAAAACCGCATGTTGTACAAGCTGCGGCAGATCATTTAACGAAGACGTATTCAGCTGTATCTATTGTAGGCATACAAGATGGATATTTTAAACAAGAAGAAGAAGAGAATATCGTTTCTCGTATTCAAGAAGCAAAACCAGATCTATTACTTGTCGCACTTGGTTTCCCAAGACAAGAGAACTTTATCCAAACTAATAAGCATCGTTTAGAAACGAAAATGGCTGTTGGAGTAGGTGGAAGTTTAGACGTATGGGCTGGTGAGGTAAAACGTGCACCAAAATGGATTCAAGCAATCCATTTAGAGTGGTTTTATAGATTGTGTAGTAATCCAACGCGCTGGCGTCGTCAGTTAGTATTAGCGGAATTTTTAAAAGAAATCATGCGTTTGAAAAAGTAGCGGAATATCGCTACTTTTTTATTTGGCCATTTTTGATAAATTGAGGTTTTGTTTATCTAATACTGATTGGTGCCCTCCACTAATCGGGCGTTTCATGACAGTATACTTTCAGTCTAACTTCTTTGCTCCAGCTGAATTTTGAGGTAGTGTTCTTACAGCCCTCAAATAGTGGGATATGTATTTTACTTTTTGGGAATGATGAAGGAGAATTTTTTACAAAGTATTTTACTTATACAATTCACACATGTAAAATGATGTGTAAAGACAGCTGTGTAAGGAGGACTTCTTGTGGGCAAGGTGAAAGAAATTTCAAAGCGAAAGCTACTTGGTATAGCAGGGCTTGGATGGTTATTTGATGCAATGGATGTTGGAATGCTTTCATTTGTAATGGTAGCGTTGCAAAAAGATTGGGGATTAAGTACGCAAGAAATGGGCTGGATAGGCAGCATTAATTCAATTGGTATGGCAGTCGGGGCGCTCGTTTTTGGAATACTATCAGATAAAATAGGACGGAAATCAGTCTTTATTATTACATTATTACTATTTTCTATCGGTAGTGGTTTAACTGCTTTAACGACGACGCTTGCGATGTTCCTTGTTTTACGATTTTTAATTGGTATGGGGCTTGGTGGAGAACTTCCAGTTGCTTCTACATTAGTATCAGAGAGCGTTGAAGCACATGAACGTGGCAGAATAGTTGTGCTATTAGAAAGTTTTTGGGCAGGTGGATGGCTAATTGCAGCTCTTATCTCGTATTTTGTTATCCCGAAATATGGTTGGGAAGTGGCGATGGTATTGAGTGCGGTTCCGGCACTATATGCTTTATATTTAAGATGGAATTTACCAGATTCGCCGAGATTCCAAAAGGTTGAAAAAAGACCATCTGTTATCGAAAATATAAAGTCAGTTTGGTCTGGGGAATATCGTAGGGCAACAATTATGTTATGGATTCTATGGTTTTCTGTTGTCTTTTCCTATTATGGGATGTTCCTTTGGTTACCTAGTGTAATGGTATTAAAAGGATTTAGCTTAATAAAAAGTTTCCAATACGTACTTATCATGACGTTAGCTCAATTGCCAGGGTATTTCACTGCTGCTTGGTTTATTGAACGTCTTGGCCGTAAGTTTGTTTTAGTTACGTATTTGATCGGTACAGCGTGCAGTGCTTACTTGTTTGGAGTAGCAGAGTCATTAACAGTACTAATCGTAGCAGGCATGTTACTATCCTTCTTTAATTTAGGTGCTTGGGGTGCATTATATGCTTATACACCTGAACAGTATCCAACGGTTATTCGTGGTACAGGTGCAGGGATGGCAGCAGCATTCGGTCGTATTGGTGGTATTCTTGGGCCTTTATTAGTAGGATACTTAGTTGCTTCACAGGCTTCATTATCACTAATATTTACGATTTTCTGTGGATCAATTTTAATTGGCGTAGTTGCTGTAATTGTACTTGGGCAAGAAACGAAGCAACGAGAATTGGTATAAGGTAAAACTTTAATCAGTGAGTGATCTGATTATTGGTCCGTACCAATTGTGTTTTAGAGCAGTAAAACTAAGGGCTCATGTTTGCGCATTCAGTGATTTTTACTGCCTACAAATAACGGAATAAAAGGGCAGGGGGAACCGTGGTGGTTCCCTTTTTTCTGTTTTTTTAGATAAATAATGGTATAGTAAGAAAAAGGGAATGTTCCTTATAAAAGCGAATGTATACAACAGGACATACGGACAAAAGAATTAGGTGGTTGAAGAAATGAAAATTTTACTAATCATGGAAGAAGCAGAAGAGCGAAGAAGTTTAGTTGAGAAATTTACTGAAAATATAAGGAATGTAGAATGTTTTGAAGCAAATACAGGAACAGAATCATTATTTATGATGAAGAAGCATACACCAGATTTCGTTTTTTTAAATTCCAAATTAATAGATGGAACGGGTTTTGAATATGCGAGTTTATTACGGGAAGTAAATTGTTATACGAAATTTATTTTTATGGGTGAAGATATAGAGGAGTCCATTACAGCATTTCGTTTTCAAGCAGTTTATTATTTACTACGCCCATTTCGCGAAGAAGATTTACAATTCCTTTTATATAGAATGGGTAAAGAGCAAGGCGAGAAAGCAAAGAGTTATTTGCGAAAACTACCGATAGAAGGTCAAGAGGGGATTAGGTATGTTTTCCCTGATGATATTGTATATGTAAGCAAAAATAAGGAAAACAAAACGGTTTCAATTTATACAACAAATAATCAGTATATTTCAACATATACACTTCAAGAGCTGGAAAATAAGCTAAATGCATATGATTTTTTACGCGTGCATAAAAGTTATTTAATTAATATGTCATATGTACAAGAACTAAAACCTTATTATAATGGCACATATAATCTATATTTAGATAAATATGATGAGCAACCGATCCCAGTTAGTCGTAATTATGTGAAACGACTTCGAAATAAAATTGAATTATAGCAGATAATGCGAATTTTTTAACATGATAAACTAAAAATCCTTCATGATAGGGAGGATTCAAGTTAAATATTCAGAAAATTTAGTACAATCCCACTAAGAAATAGTATTGGGGGGATTGTATGTGAGAACATTGAAGTCGATTTTACTTTGGGGAGTTATTGCAGCAGTAGGAGCAGGTGCTTTTGGTGTAATAGCTTTATCACAAGGTGAAACTATTAATGCCGTATGGCTCTTAGTAGCTGCGGTATGTGTGTATGCAGTTGCTTATCGCTTTTATAGTAGATTTATAGCGAGAAAGGTATTCGGTTTAGATAATAATCGGCAAACGCCAGCCCATACATTAAATGATGGAAAAGATTATGTTCCGACAAATAAGTGGGTATTATTTGGGCATCATTTTGCAGCAATTGCTGGGGCTGGGCCTTTAGTAGGACCAATTTTGGCGGCACAAATGGGATATTTACCAGGGACAATATGGATTATTGTTGGGGTAGTTGTCGCTGGAGCTGTGCAAGATTTTGTAATTTTATTTGCTTCGATGAGACGTAATGGTAAATCTTTAGGAGAAATGATTAAAGATGAAATTGGTCCTGTTACAGGACTTATTGCAATGATCGGTATTTTAGGCATTATGATTATTTTATTGGCAGTATTAGCATTAGTAGTAGTAAAGGCGCTTGTCGGAAGCCCTTGGGGAATGTTTACAATAGCAGCAACGATTCCTATCGCTATTTTAATGGGAGTGTATATGCGCTACATTAGGCCTGGACGGGTTGGTGAAGGGTCAGCAATCGGAATTATTCTACTTATACTGTCTCTTATTGGAGGGCAGTATGTAGCGGAAAATCCAGCGCTTGCAAGCATGTTCACATTTAGCGGCGAAACAATTGCTATTATGCTTATTGTATATGGATTTATCGCATCGGCATTACCAGTTTGGATGCTTTTAGCACCACGTGATTATTTAAGCACATTTTTAAAAGTCGGAACAATTGTAGGATTAGCAATCGGTATTTTAATTGTAGCACCAGAGCTACAGATGCCAGCAGTTTCGAAATTTATTGATGGAACTGGTCCTGTGTTCTCTGGAAACTTATTCCCGTTCTTATTTATTACTATTGCTTGTGGTGCAGTGTCTGGATTCCATGCTCTCGTTTCATCAGGTACGACGCCGAAGATGATTGAGCAAGAGGGACACGCACAGCCAATTGGTTATGGAGCAATGTTAATGGAGTCATTTGTAGCGGCGATGGCGATGATTGCAGCTTGTGTATTAACACCGGGAACTTATTTTGCAATTAATAGTCCCGCAGCACTTATCGGTACAGATGTCTCACAGGCAGCTCAAGTTATTTCCTCATGGGGATTTGCTATTACACCAAATGAACTAAAAGATCTCGCTGTAAACGTAGGAGAGCAAACGATTTTATCACGTACAGGTGGTGCGCCAACGTTAGCGATAGGTATGGCATATATTTTCTCACAAGTAATAGGTGGAACGGCCATGATGGCATTTTGGTATCATTTTGCGATTCTCTTTGAAGCGCTATTCATTTTAACAACGATTGATGCTGGAACGCGTGTAGGCCGATTTATGATTCAAGATATTTTAGGGCATGTATATAAGCCATTTGGGAAAACGGATTCTACATTAGCAAATGTAATAGCTACAACGTTATGTGTATTAGGATGGGGTTATTTCTTATATCAAGGGGTAGTTGATCCGCTTGGTGGAATTAACACATTATGGCCACTTTTCGGTATTGCGAACCAAATGTTAGCGGGTATTGCATTATTACTTGGAACGACGATTTTGTTCAAAATGGGGAAAAAGGCATATGTTTGGGTGACGCTTATTCCAACTGTCGGATTGCTTATTGTAACGATGACGGCGGGTTATCAAAAGCTATTTCATGAAAACCCTAAAATAGGATTTTTATCCCACGCAAAGGTGTTCCAAGGAGCATTAGATGAGGGGAAAGTGTTAGCGCCAGCTAAAAATGTCGCTCAAATGAAGCAAATTATTTTCAATGATTATATTGATGCGGCACTTTGCGGGATTTTTATGATAGTTGTAATCGCTGTATTAATTTCTGCAATTCGAATTTGGATTCAAGTATTAAGAAATAAGCCGATGCCGCTAAAAGAGGCACCATATATCCCTAGAGATGAAAGTGAGTCGAGGAACTATGCTTAAAAGACTATGGCAAGTATGGGGACAAAGGAAACACTTTATTAGTTTACTTGTTGGAGTACCAAGCTATGAAACATATGTAGAGCACATGAAAAAGCATCATCCAGAAGAAGAAGTTGTATGTCAAAAACAGTTTTTTGCAGAAGCACAAGAAGCTAGATTTAATGCAAAGGGTGGAAAGATATCGCGCTGTTGTTAGTGAAAAGGACGAATTTTCGTCCTTTTTTATTTTTTGCTGTTCCACGTGAAACAGCAAAAAATAAATAAAAATCTTTGGGAATTATAGGAACTTCGTATACAATAAAATAAGGAAAGGGATAGATAGAAAAGTAGGGAGATTATTTTATGTTAAGGGATTTATTTGTAAACACAACAATTATTCTTTCCTTTATTTTTATTGGAGGTCAGCTTTTAAGGGACAGGCCGTTAAAAGAAGAGTTCTCTTTTTGGCAGAAATGTGTAGTAGGTATTCTTACTGGAATATTAAGTGTACTGTTGATGCATTTTGGTGTACATATTGAGGATATTATGTTAGATCTACGCTATTTAGCTGTTATTTTGGCAATTACAATTGGAGGTCCAATAGCTAGTAGTATAACAGTTACTATTATTTTAGTTACTCGATTGTTTTTCACTGATTACTCTTTAGCCTCTGAATTGGCTTGTTATACTATTGTATTGATAGGCGTTGGAATTATTTTTATTTGGCGGATGAAAGCTTCTATATTTACAAGGTGGATCTGGTTTAATGTATATAGTTTATCTATTTTAGCAGTGCCACTTTCTATTTTATTTAAGGATAGATCTATAGTAGCATTATATTTAGTTTGTAGTAGTATAGCGGCATATATCACGTTTATAAGTGCAAATTATGTTTTACAATCCAATGAGTTATTTCAAACGATGAAGCAATATGCAACGATAGATGCATTAACAGGTTTAGGAAACGTAAGACAGTTTGACTTAGAGATGAATCGTCATATTAGTAATAAGCGCATGGAAAATGATTCATTTTGTTTACTACTTATAGATATTGATCATTTTAAGTATGTAAATGATACGTATGGGCATCCTGCAGGAGATGAGGTATTAAAACAAATAGGGCGTATTTTACGAGAAGTTTCAACGTTTCCAGATTTGGCCTTCCGAAAGGGTGGAGAGGAGTTCGCGCTTCTGATACCGAAGAAGGGATTAAACTATGGAATGCGTATGGGGGAACAAGTTCGCACAGCTGTGGAGAAACATTCATTCCAATTGTTAAATGGAACAAAAATAAAAATTACAGTTTCAGTAGGAATTTCAGTATATGAACAGTCACCAGAGCAATTTATTCAAGCTGCTGATGACGCGTTATATTACTCCAAAAGAAATGGTAGAAATCAGGTCAGTTCTGCATCTTAAAGGTAAGATGACCGGAAGAGCTTATAAAAAACAAAACACCCACAGAGAGGAATATATGATCTCTGTGGGTGTTTTCATTTAGTTAGACAAGTTCTTTTGATACAACGAATTTACGATATGCACCGTGATGTGTTGGGCCTACGTATTCGTTGATCTTGAATGAATAACGAATAGCAGCTGTGATAAATTCTTTAGCAGTTTTTACCGCTTCTTTCACAGTTTTTCCTTTTGCAAGTTCTGCTGTAATTGCAGCAGAATATGTGCAACCTGCGCCGTGTGTATTTGTTGTATCAATTTTTTCTGATTCTAAAAGATCAAATGTTTCTCCATCATATAGGACGTCGATTGCAGTTTCCGTACCAAGCTTGCTACCGCCTTTAATTAGGACATATTTCGCACCTAAAGCGTGGATTTTTTTCGCTGCTTCTTTCATGTCTTCAAGAGAATTAATTTTCACACCACTTAATTGGTAAGCTTCAAATAAGTTTGGTGTTACAACTAATGCCTTTGGAACAAGAACGTCACGTAAGCAATCATTCGTTTCAGGATGTAATGCTTCATCAGCACCTTTACATACCATAACAGGGTCAACTACTACATTTTTGAAATTATGTTTTTCGATTGTTTCTGCAACCATTTCAATAATTTCTACTGATCCAAGCATACCTGTTTTTAAAGCATCTACTCCAACACCCTCAATTGTCGTTTCTAACTGTGGTTTTAATGTAGAAGCTGGGATTGGGAATACGTTATGTGCCCAACCGTTATGTGGATCCATCGTTACGATTGTCGTAAGAGATGTCATTCCGTATACACCAAGTTCTTGGAATGTTTTTAAATCTGCTTGTATACCAGCACCGCCACTTGTGTCAGAACCAGCGATAGTAAGTGCTTTATTTAATGTCATTATGAAAGCCCCCTCAGGTGATATAATGAAAACTCTGTTTTCACCATTATATCAATGTTATGAATAAGTACAAAGTGAAAAGTAGATGATTTATTTGAGGAGCTATTTAAAATCTTGTATGTAGGAGACGAATTATGTTTCAAGAGAATCGTACAAATGAATTAGTTATATTAAAAGAAATTGCAGAAACACTAAATACATCAAATGATATGTACCATGTACTGCAAGCGGTGCTAGAAAAATTGCTCAGTGTAACGGGTCTAACGACGGGCTGGATTTTTCTTGCGGATGAAAATGGGAAATATACGAAGTTGATCGATTATCAGTTACCAGAGGCACTTACATATGAAAATAAACGCCCGATGTGTGAAGGTGAGTGTTGGTGTTTACGTGGCTTTGTGGATGGAAAATTAGAGCGAGCGGTTAATATTATTGAATGTAAAAGAATTAATAATGCAATTGAGTATAATTGGGGAGATACAGAAGGAATCCTTCACCATGCTACGGTTCCTTTAAAGGCTGGAGGAGAGAAATTTGGTGTTTTAAATGTAGCTAGCCCAGGTAAAACACATTTTTCGGAAGAAGAATTAGTATTGCTCCAATCAGTTGCTTTCCAAATCGGGACGGCCTTAAAACGAACAAAATTATATGAAAATGAAAAGCGAAGAGCACATTATTATGTGAAATTGGAGCGGTTTATTCAAGCTTTAAAAACGATTCATAAGTTTAATATATTACCTGAAAAAGTGGTAAATCACGTAGGTGAAGTATTTCAGTGGAATCAAGTGGCGTTTTTTATTAGGGAAGAAATAGAGTTATCTTTGCGAGCTTCTTATGGTCAAGAAGGGTTACAAGAGGATGTAAAAGAAGCGGCAAAGAAGGCGTTAGAACAAGGTGAGCTAGCTCTATTAAAACATCTAAATGGAGTTGTTATTGCTGCACCAATACATATCCAAAATCATATATTTGGTGTTTTATGTGTTAGTTTAAATAATGGGGAATTTGATGTTAATACAATAGATGTAATTCAAGCATTATCAAATCACGTTTCATTAATAATAGAGAATTTAAGATTAAACGAACAGCGCCGTGAACTCGTACGAATGGAAGAAAGAAACCGATTAGCGAGGGATTTACATGATTCTGTTTCGCAAAAATTATTTTCATTAACCTTTATGACAAAAGGGGCTGAAGCTGTTTTAAAAGGTCAAAATGAAAAGGTTGATCAATCTTTGCATGAGATGCGTGAACTAGCGCAAGGGGCTTTAAAGGAAATGAGAACATTAATTTGGCAGCTTCGTCCGGCAGGTTTAGAAAAAGGCTTATTACCAGCTTTAAAGCAGTACGGTGAAAACTTGGGATTGAAAATTCGTGAACAAGTTACAGGTGTTCGTGATTTGCCACGTGTAGTAGAGGAAGCGCTATGGAGAATTGGACAAGAAGCTTTAAATAACGTAAGTAAACATGCGAATGTCAGAGAAGCAACGATTTATTTCAAAGTGACGGAGAAGAATGTATCATTAGAAATAGTCGATCAAGGAAAAGGCTTTGTAGAAAAGGATATAAAAGAGAAGAAATCACTCGGCATGACTACGATGCGCGAAAGAGTAGAATTAATTGGTGGAACAATTAAAATTGTAAGTGATAAGAAAAGAACCAGTATAAAAGTAGACGTACCATTATGATGTGAAAATGAGGGAAGTTTGTGAAAATAAAAGTATTGTTAGTTGATGATCATACAGTTGTTTTAAAAGGATTAGCATTTTTCTTAAGTACGCAAGAAGATTTAGCGTTAGTTGGAGAAGCGAATAATGGGAAAGAAGCATTAGTGAAAGTAGGGGAGACAAATCCTGATGTTGTACTAATGGATTTATATATGCCCGAAATGGATGGTGTTGAGGCAACGGCGTGTATCAAACAAGAATATCCGGATGTAAAAGTAATAGTATTAACTAGCTTTTCTGACCAGGCACATGTTTTACCGGCATTAAGGGCGGGAGCAAGCGGCTATATTTTAAAAGATGTAGAACCAGACCAACTTGTTGAAGCTATTCGAAGCGCATATAAAGGTAATATTCAATTACATCCAGATATAGCAACCGCTCTTCTCTCTCAAACATTACCTGTGGAAGAAAAGGAAGAAGAACCTTCTATTCAAGTGGATGTGCTAACAGCGAGAGAAAATGAAGTGTTGCAGCTATTAGCGAAAGGGATGAGTAATAAAGAGATCGCTTCCGTTTTAGTTATTACAGAAAAAACGGTAAAAGCTCATGTAAGTAGTATTTTGAGTAAGTTGAATTTATCTGATCGTACGCAAGCAGCATTATATGCAGTGAAAAACGGAATTGTATAAGACAAAAGTCGTAAGACCTAGTTCGCCTTTAGAAGGTGGACTTTTTTTATGGAAAAATACGTCTATGTGAGGACGAAATTGTCTTGATATAAAGATAAAATATGTTTGTAAGCAACAAAACAACAATTACAAGGGATACCTTTTTTAAAAGCATATAACAACAGAAGAGTGAGTAGTAGGAGGAAAAATAATGGCAACAGTTTTATTTGTAAAAGCAAACAACCGCCCAGCGGAACAAGCAGTTAGTGTGAAATTATACGAGGCATTTTTAGCAAACTATAAAGAAGCACATCCAAATGATACAGTAGTAGAACTTGATTTATATAAAGAAGAATTACCATATGTAGGCGTAGATATGATTAATGGTACATTCAAAGCAGGTAAAGGATTTGATTTAACTGAAGAGGAAGCAAAAGCAGTAGCAGTTGCTGATAAGTACTTAAATCAATTCCTAGAAGCTGATAAAGTCGTTTTCGGTTTCCCATTATGGAACTTAACAATCCCAGCAGTATTGCACACATATATTGATTATTTAAACCGAGCTGGAAAAACGTTTAAATATACGCCAGAAGGTCCAGTTGGTCTAATTGGAGATAAGAAGATTGCATTATTAAACGCGCGCGGTGGTGTATATTCTGAAGGTCCAGCAGCAGAAGTAGAAATGGCTGTTAAATATGTAGCAAGCATGATGGGCTTCTTCGGTGCAACAAACATGGAAACAGTAGTTATTGAAGGACATAATCAATTCCCAGATAAAGCAGAAGAGATTATTACAGCGGGTCTTGAAGAAGCAGCTAAAGTAGCAAGCAAATTTTAATTGAAAATAGAATCGTCACTCGAAAAAAGTAGCATTAACGCCTATATGTTAATGCTACTTTTTTATATTTTAAGTTCGTCAGCCAATTTTTCCAATTGAATTCGATCTTGTATGTAATAAGTTCTTCCGTCTTTTTTTAAGTAATTATGCTGGCAAAACTGGTTTAATACATATAAAAGATGACGGTAGCTGACATTTAAGTATTCCGAAGCCTCAGTATGTTTTTCTGTATAACTGTTATTTTGTTCTGTTAATAGAATAAATGCTGCTAATCGATTTTCGAACGGATAACTATTGTTTTTGGCGTAACTTTCCGTTCGAGTAATTGTTTTTTCACCGATAAATTTGCATAGTTTTTGTAGAAAGGTAGCATCTTGCAATAAAAGATGCTGACAATCTTTAAGGGGAAGTGCCAAGCACATGCATTCTTCAATCACTTCCACCGTTTTCGTAACGGATTCTACACCAATCAACCCTAATTCTCCGATAAACGAAGGTGCCTGAATAAAGTTAATTAAGGAGACTTTCCCGTTTTTGTGACTCATATATATTTTCGCTTTCCCGGAAATTAAGTAATAAAGATAAGGGAAATTAGCCCCTTCATTACATATCCTTTCTTTCTTTTGAAAGGAATGTAGTTCAGCGTACGGTAAGACATCAAAAGAAAAAAGAGTATGGAAGTTGTAAGTTTGCATGTAATGAGAGATTTCTTCGCTATTTTTGCTGACTTTCATATTTTCACCTCATGTTTAGTATGAGATATCTCCTATTATTTTTACAAGAAAGAATGGTACGATTTATGTGAATTTGTTTTTGTAGAAAAGAGAGTGTGAGGGGACTATGAAAAAATATAAAACACTATTATTTGATGTAGATGATACATTGTTAGATTTTCAAAAGGCTGAGAAGATAGCGTTACGTATGCTTTTTGAGGAGAAAGGAATTCCTCTAACTAGCGAAGTTGAAGCACAGTATAAAAAAGTTAATAAAGGTCTTTGGGATGATTTTGAAGAAGGTAAAATAAATCGTGATGAAGTAGTAAATACAAGATTTTCGGTTTTATTTAAAGAATATGGACAAGAAGTGGATGGGATATTATTCGAAAATAATTATCGCAGTTACTTAGAAGAAGGGAATCAACTCATACAAGGCGCGTTTGAATTTATAAATCAAATTCAAAGGGAGTATGATTTATATATAGTGACAAACGGTGTTTCTAAGACGCAAGATAAACGTTTGCGTAATGCAGGATTACATTCGCTATTTAAAGATATTTTTGTTTCTGAAGATACGGGTTATCAAAAGCCAATGAAAGAGTATTTTGATTATGTTTTTGAACGAATTCCTAATTTTTCCCTTGAAGAAGGGCTCATTATTGGGGATTCGTTAAGCGCTGATATTAAAGGTGGATATGTAGCAGGAATTGATACTTGTTGGTTTAATCCAGAAAAGAAATCAAATAATAGTGAGATTGTGCCGACATATGAAGTGCAAAATTTTGAAGAGTTACACGCACTATTGAAGCAGCATGTGTAATGAAAATAGGCAGTGGAACTTTTGTCCCTACTGCCTATTTGTATTAGCTTGTAGTTTCGTTGTTTTTAGGAAGTGGAAATGCATTACCAATCGCTGCCGCTCCAAGCATAGGTAATAGTAAGTTGAGCGGGAAAAACATGAGTAATAGTAGTGTTATAGCAATTGGTTTTCTTAATGCATAGCTTGAAATTGCTGTTGTGACAATGGCTACCGAAGCGATTGGATCTATAGGGATAATGGAAGCTATAGCATATCCGATACTAGATCCAGCGAATATAATTGGGAAAATATGTCCGCCACGCCAACCTGTATTTAAACAAACAGCAGTAATACATAATTTTAAAACCCCTGAAAGAAGTAGTACCCAGAAGGATAAATGGCTCCATTCAACGACTAAATCTTTTAATTGATGTTCTCCGGAGAATAATGTGTATGGGAGAAAAGTTCCTGTAATCCCTAATAAAATACCACCGATAATTCCAAGGATAAGTTTGTATTCCCTAAAAGGATGAATGAATTTCTCTAATGTGAATTCTAATTTAAAATAAAAGAATCCAACTATAGCACCAATACTAGCAAGTGGTAGAAAGGCAATCCATTCATTAAGAGAAAGGGAACCTTCTCCAAAATCAACGATAAAGGATCCACGATTATCAAATTTACTAAGCAATAAATAAATGGAAAAACCAGCGAAAGTAGTAGCTAAATATACAATTGCTTTTTTTCCTTTAGAAAATTCATTAATTTGTTCACCCTCATTTTCATTTGGAGCTAAATAACCGAATAATGGCGCGTTAAAAATTACACTTAAAGTAGCACCAATTCCAACCTCCGTTAGTTCATTCATTCCTTTTAAGGCGAATGTAAAGCGATCCCCTACCCATGTACAAAGTCCACCGATAATTCCAACAAGTGCTGCTTCGGGACCTAAGCTAGCCCCAAATATTAAAACGATAATCGCAGTTAAAGTAGCTTTATGTACAAAACGGTATTCAATTCTACCTGTTTTTTTATATTCACCCATTACTTCCGGCATAAGACGTGGATATGTGCCGAAGTATTTTTGAGTTAAGCCAACGAGAATACCACCGATAGTTGTTATACAAATGGTGTAATACGGGGGAGAAGATAAGATAGTAGGTAAGTATCCCCAAATAAAGTGAATGCCGATATTTATTGTAACTAAAAATAACCAGACTGTTGCTCCTACTATAGAGCCTAAAATAATGCCGTATAGGACGAGTATAAAGTGCGTGTCCTTTGTGAGTGTCATGTTTTACCTCCGTTATATAAGTTTTAATGTTGAAAGAATTAAATATAATACTGTGAAATGAAATGAATATGTATAGTATCTTTTTGAGAGGTTGGCTTATTCAATATATTGAGGTCTTGTGAGAATTTGAAATGTATACAGTTAAACTACTTATTTCATTCTATATAGTAATTATGGGTTTTAAAAGGTCTTTTTCAAATGAATATGGAATATATTTCTTTTGTTATGTATGTCAAATTCTTTGTATTTAATTTAGAACATTCAGAAAAACTAATTGACATTAGGAAATTATTGCTATAAAATCAACGGTAATTGCATAGTCTTATCAAGAAAAGGTGGAGGGACAGGCCCGACGAAACCTTGGCAACAGCCGTATAACGGAATTGTGCCAAATCCTGCAGGTAATATCCTGAAAGATAAGAAAGAGCCTTTAGAGCGTGTTTTCAAACTGCTCCTTTCTTGTTTTCAGGAAAGGGGCAGTTTTTTATTTTGTATAAGAAGAAAGGAGAATGAGAGATGGGAGAATCATGGGGAAAAGGAACAATTTGTGTGCAAGGTGGCTATACGCCAAAGAATGGTGAACCGCGTGTTTTACCGCTTTATCAAAGTACAACGTATAAATATGATACTTCGGATGATTTAGCAGCACTATTTAATTTAGAGGCAGAAGGATATATCTATACGCGTATTGGCAATCCTACTTTAGCAGCATTTGAGCAGAAGTTATCAGATTTAGAAGGCGGTGTAGGAGCTGTTGCAACGGCCTCTGGGCAGGCTGCTATTATGCTCGCCGTTTTAAATATTTGTAGTAGTGGAGACCATTTGCTTTGTTCTTCCACAGTTTATGGCGGGACGTTTAATTTATTTGGAGTGAGTTTGCGTAAGCTTGGTATTGATGTTACGTTCTTTAATCCAAATTTAACAGCTGATGAAATTGTGGCCCTTGCTAATGATAAGACGAAACTCGTTTATGCAGAATCGCTAGGAAATCCAGCGATGAACGTTTTAAATTTCAAAGAATTTTCAGATGCAGCCAAAGAGTTAGAAGTACCTTTTATTGTGGATAATACATTAGCGACTCCTTATTTATGCCAAGCATTTGAACATGGAGCAAATATTATCGTTCATTCTACGACGAAATATATCGATGGTCATGCAAGTTCTTTAGGTGGCATTGTCATTGACGGAGGGAACTTCGATTGGACAAATGGGAAATATCCTGAACTTGTTGAACCGGATTCAAGTTATCACAGCGTAAGTTACGTTCAAAATTTTGGTGCAGCAGCTTATATTGTGAAGGCACGTGTTCAATTATTAAGAGACTACGGAAATTGTATGAGCCCATTCAATGCGTATATTAGCAATATCGGCTTAGAAACATTGCATTTACGAATGGAGCGTCATAGTGAAAATGCTCTCGCAGTTGCTAAGTGGCTTGCTAACCATGAACGTATTGAATGGGTGAATTATCCGGGACTAGATAGTAATGAAAATTACTCGTTAGCACAAAAGTATTTGAAGAAAGGTGCTAGTGGTGTTTTAACATTCGGCATTAAGGGGGGATTAGAAGCAGCGAAAGAATTTATCGCAAATGTAAAACTAGCAACTCTCGTAACGCATGTAGCTGATGCAAGAACTTGCGTTATACATCCTGCTAGTACAACGCATAGACAATTAAGTGCTGAAGATCAGCGTTTAGCTGGTGTCACATCAGATTTAATTCGTTTATCAGTTGGTATAGAAGATGTTTCTGATATTATTGCAGATTTAGAAGCAGCGCTAGTCGGAGGCAAACAACATGCCGATCATAATTGATAAAGATTTACCAGCTCGCAAAGTGTTACAGGAGGAAAATATTTTTGTAATGACAAAGGAGCGAGCAGAAACACAAGATATCCGGGCATTGAAAATTGCCATATTAAATTTAATGCCTACAAAGCAAGAAACAGAAGCGCAATTACTTCGTTTAATTGGAAATACACCATTGCAATTAGATGTTCATTTACTTCATATGGAATCACATCTGTCCCGTAATGTAGCACAGGAACATTTAACGAGTTTCTATAAAACATTCCGTGATATTGAGAATGAGAAATTTGATGGACTTATTATTACTGGGGCGCCAGTAGAGACTCTTTCTTTTGAAGAGGTAGATTATTGGGAAGAGCTTGGGCGTATTATGGAGTATTCAAAAACGAATGTAACATCTACGCTTCATATTTGCTGGGGGGCACAGGCTGGTTTGTATCATCATTATGGCGTTCCCAAATATCCTCTGAAGGAAAAAATGTTTGGTGTATTTGAACATGAGGTCCTTGAACAACATGTGAAATTGTTACAAGGCTTTGATGAGTTGTTTTTTGCTCCGCACTCTCGTCATACAGAAGTACGAGAGAGTGATATTAGAGAGGTGGAACAATTAACATTATTAGCAAACTCTGAAGAAGCGGGTGTGCATCTTGTTATCGGGCAAGAAGGCAGGCAAGTTTTCGCACTCGGTCATAGCGAATATAGTTGTGATACGTTAAAAGAAGAATACGAACGAGATCGTCAAAAAGGGTTAAATATTGATGTGCCAAAAAATTATTTTAAGCATAATAATCCAAATGAGAAACCACTTGTGAGGTGGAGAAGCCATGGGAATCTATTATTCTCTAATTGGCTGAATTATTACGTGTATCAAGAAACCCCTTATATATTATAAAAAAGATTGTGTAACACGTGGTAACGTTTTCTTTGTAAAGATTAACCTTTATTTTTCCGAATGTTCAAAAAACATTGTTTTTCAGATTTTTTGCTCATATAATTTCATCTAAACACAATTTTTGAGGGGTGGACAGTATTATGAAAGAAATTCAAGTTGGTTTATTAGGTCTTGGGACAGTTGGTAGCGGTGTAGTTCGTATCATTACAGATCATCAAGAGCGGCTTATACACCAAGTAGGTTGTCCTGTAAAAGTAACGAAAGTACTAGTACAAAATATTGAAAAAGAGAGAGAAGTAGAGGTACCTTCTACTCTATTAACACAAGATGCACATGAAATTTTAGACAACCCAAACATCGACGTTGTCATCGAAGTAATGGGTGGCATTGATGATGCAAAAGCATATATTTTGCAAGCTTTACAAAGCGGGAAGCATGTTGTGACTGCCAATAAAGATTTAATGGCGTTACATGGGGCGGAACTATTAGCGGTAGCAAAAGATAATAAAGCTGATTTATTTTATGAAGCCAGTGTAGCCGGAGGGATTCCAATTTTACGAAGTATCGTAGAAGGACTTTCTTCAGATCTTATTACGAAAGTAATGGGAATTGTAAATGGAACGACAAATTTTATTTTGACGAAAATGTCAGATGAAGGGAGAGCATATAACGACGTGTTAAAAGAAGCCCAGCAACTTGGATTTGCAGAAGCAGATCCAACATCAGATGTAGAAGGTTTAGATGCAGCAAGAAAAATGACGATTTTGGCTACCCTTGGTTTCTCTACAAATGTAGAGCTTGGAGATGTGAAGGTAAAAGGGATTACTTCTATTACAGAAGAAGATATTGAATACAGTAAGAGTTTAGGATACACGATTAAATTAATCGGTCTTGCGAAGCGAGATGGTGAAAAATTAGAGGTTACAGTTGAACCGACACTACTTCCAAATACACATCCTCTTGCGGCCGTACAAAACGAATATAACGCTGTATATGTGTATGGTGAAGCAGTCGGAGAAACGATGTTTTATGGACCCGGTGCAGGAAGTTTACCGACAGCAACAGCTGTTGTTTCCGATTTAGTAGCTGTAATGCAAAATATTAGATTAGGTGTAAATGGAAATAGCGCGGTATCCCCGCAGTATAAAAAGGTATTAAAAGAGCCAGACGAAATTGTTGTGAAGAAATTTTTAAGACTTCATGTAAAAGATGAAATTGGTGTATTTGCAAAAATTACTTCATTATTCTCTGAGCGTGGTGTTAGCTTTGAAAAGATTATTCAAATGCCACTTGAAGAGAAAGGAAAAGCTGAAATTGTAATTGTAACGCATCGTGCGTCTCTTGCTGATTATGATTATATTCTACATACGTTGCAAGGGTATGAAGAAATAGATTGTGTGAAAGCAAACTATCGAATTGAAGGGGATGCTAAGTAGTATCTCGACTAATAAAAAAACCTATTAAGCGGCTTGCTTAATAGGTTTTTTTCTATTTAAAATCTGCGTACCAACTTGAATAAATGCTTGTATAATCCAGCCTGTTGTAAAAGATAAGATGATGGTTCCAAAATAGATAGGTCCATTTAATAAAAAGCTTAACGTTAAAAATAAAAACGCTAATGAAATTTCTGTTCTTCTAAATGTCCATTTCTTTTTCTCAGCAACCGTTAAAACGAAGGCCTCTTGAGGTGCTGCGCAAAGGTTTGTAGAGACATAAAGACCAATCCCAGCTCCGACGAATAGATTTCCGCAAATAAGTGTTATATATTTTGGAAGAGAGCGGATAGCGTCCATAATAGTTGTAATGGAACCAATCCAATCAACAAAAAGAGAAATAAGAACCATCGTTACGATTGTACCAATTGTAATTTGTTTTTTATTCCAAAAGAGAACGATAAGGGTAAAAGCAAAGTTAATCATGAAAATCCAAAAACCGATACTTATCCCGAAATTTTGATATAGTGCAATAAAGAAGGAATCATAAGGGCTAAGTCCAAATGAAGTAATTGTCGTCATCATATTAATACCGATGGCGAGAATGAGTAGACCGCCAATGAAAAATATATATTCTAATTTGAATCGAAGCATAGTTGTATATCCTTTCAAAATGTATTTGCTAGGAAAGGATATATTGTGGAAAGCTTACCAGGTCAAGGGAGAATTTTTACGAGAAGGGGAAAATGAGATGACGAATATAAGAAAGATTGCTGAACTTGCTGGAGTATCTGTTTCAACTGTTTCACGTGTACTGAATAATCATCCATATGTGAATGAACAGAAACGAAAAGAAATTTTAGCAATTATAGAAGAATTAAATTATACGCAAAATGTGAATGCAATTCATTTAGTGAAAGGAAAAACAAATGTAATTGGTGTTTTATTACCGCACGTAAATGATCAATATTATAGCGCTATTATCGAAGGAATATCAAAGGAAACAGCAAAGAATAATTATAATATGATGCTTTGCCAGACGAATTATAGCGAAGAAAGAGAACTAGAAATTTTAAATATGTTAAAAATGAAAAAGCTTGATGGGGTTATTATATGTTCACGGTCAAATAGCAAGGGAAAACTTGAGGAATATACGAAATTTGGTCCAATCGTTATGTGTGAGGAAATAGATTCAAAATACATTTCAAGTGTACATATTGATTACTATAAAGTGTTTTCGCAAGGGATGACAAGCTTAATAGATGCCGGCCATACAAGTATTGGATATTGCATTGGAAGAAGTAATAGCATTAATAGCCAGAGAAGAAAACAAGCATATGCGGATTCGCTTCAGCAGATTGCAGTACCACAGATAGAGGCCTGGAAGTTTAAGGACTGTTTTACGGTGGAAGATGGGCGTAATGTAATCAGGGAATGGGCCCGTATGTCTGTGAAACCAACTGCGTTTCTTGTATCTTGCAACCATATTGCAGCGGGAATGGTAACGGAAGCGAAAAAACAAGGAATTCGTATTCCGGAAGATATTACGATTATTGGTTGTGATGATCAAGGTGTGGCAGATATTTTAGGCATTACGACGATTTCATATTCTAGTAAAAATGTTGGCGTGAAGGCATTTGAATTATTATATGAAAAGGTTAATGATGAGAAAATAGATGTAAAGCATGTAGAGTTATTGCCAGAATTAGTACATAGGGAAACAACATAATAGATAAGGTGTGAAAATCGCTTTTCAAAATTGCGTTTGGTATAATTATGGACAATCTATGAGGGCTAAAAGGGGTTTTGATATGAGATCAAAAGTAGTAAAAGTAATTCTACTCATTACAATTGCATCTTTCTGTTTATTTGCATATGGCTTTGTTTCAGGTGTGAATGATGTATTAAATCCGAAAGCTTCAAATTTAATTAAAAAGACCGATGTAGTGGCAAAAGAGAAAAAGAAAACGGGAACGTTACAAATCGTCAGTTTAGGTGATTCATTAACACGCGGTGTTGGTGATAAAGAAGGAATTGGCTATGTTGGGCGAATGAAAGAGGATTTACAAAAAGATTATAAGCAAAAAATTGCATTAACAAATTTAGCAGTTAGTGGTGCAAAAATGCCCGATTTATTAAAACAAATTGAAAGTAATGGCGCTCAATATTCAATTAAACAAGCAGATGTAATCGTTTTAACGATTGGAGGAAATGATTTATTCCCAGGTTGGGACTCGCTTGGAAAGATAGATTTAGAAACATACCGTCCTGATACAGAAACATTCCAGAATGAAGCGAAGAAAATTATAGAAGAAATTCGTAAGTTAAATACAGATAGCCCAATTTTTTGGCTAGGTTTATATAATCCTTTTGAAGATGTAGAAGATTTAAAAGGGTCTTCAAACATTGTTGTAGACTGGAATGCATCTTTAGAAAAATTGGCGATAAATAATAAAAATGTGTATATTACACCGACATTTGATTTATTCCAAAACCGTGGGAAAGATTTATTATACTCTGATCATTTCCATCCGAATGAAATAGGATATACATATATGGCGGACCGATTAGTTCAAAATGTTGCGAGTAAATTAAAACTAGAACAAGGAGGGGTAAAATGACGACGATACTTTCCGTACGAGACGTGAAGAAGGTAATTGGAAAGAAGACGATTGTAGAGAATATTTCCTTTGATGTAAAACAAGGAGAAGTGTTTGGCTTTCTAGGGCCGAATGGAGCTGGAAAAACGACTACCATTCGAATGTTAGTTGGATTGATTAAAGAAACAGAAGGCACGATTTCTATCGGCGGTTATTCGATTAAGGAAAATTTCAGAGAAGCGATGCGTCAAATTGGGAGTATCGTTGAAAACCCAGAACTGTATACCTATTTAACGGGATGGGAAAATTTAAAACAATTTGCCCGTATGTTAGGTGGTATATCAGATGAACGTATTATTGAAATTGCTCAAATGGTTCATTTAGATGAAAGAATTCACGATAAGGTAAAAACATACTCACTCGGTATGAAACAGCGTCTTGGTATTGCGCAAGCGCTTCTTGGAAATCCCAAATTGCTCATATTAGATGAGCCTACAAACGGTTTAGACCCAGCTGGGATTAGAGAACTTAGGGAATTTATACATAAGCTTGTGAAAGAAGAAAATATGAGTGTGTTTATTTCAAGTCATTTGTTAAGTGAAGTGCAAATGATATGTGATCGCGTTGCTATTATTCATAAAGGAAAGATGATAACAGTTGCCAAGGTTGAAGAGTTAATTCAAACAGCAAGTGATCGTGTAGAATGGATTGTTACACCAATTTCTAAGGCGAAAGATATGTTAGAAGCGGCCGAGGAAATAAGAGAAGTGAGTGTAGAAGGCGAGCGATTACTATGCCGCATGGATATTGCATCTATAAGTAGTTGGAATAAATATTTTGTAGAAAATGGGATAGATGTACATAGCGTTAAGGAGCTTGTATTTACGCTAGAAGATTTATTTATTGAACTCACAAGGGGTGAGCAGCATGCGTGAATTTGCGAATCTAGTTTTAAATGAATCAGAAAAGATTTACCGTAAGAAACGCATTTTTGTTGTCATGCTTATTTTAGCAATCTTAATTCCACTTTTTGTGTATGCGCAGTATCGTGAAATAGAAACGACACAAAAAAGGCTCGGTACAACGGATTGGAAAGTTTCATTACAACAGCAAATTGTTGATTCTCAAAACCGCTTAAACAACTCTAGATTACCAGAAGAATGGCGTGATTGGCTAAAGGTAAGAGTGGAGCAGCAACAATATTATTTAGATCATGATATTAACCCGATGGCACCAGGTGCACCAACTTTTGTAAGGGCGTTTATTGAGCAAGGAATTACATTGTTTATTCCGCTTCTCGTAATGATTGTCGCTATTGATATTGTTTCAGGAGAACGAAGTGATGGAACGATGAAGATGTTACTTACGCGGCCGATTCGGCGCTGGAAAATACTCCTTAGTAAGTACGTGACGATGTTATTTTTCATTTCACTCATACTGCTTCTTGTAGGTTTGTTTGCTTACGTATTATCAGGACTTGTATTTGGATACTCGGGATGGAATTTACCTGTTTTAACAGGATTCGTCATTGATAAGGAAACGTTAAATACGAACTTTGTGCATCTTATTCCGCAGTGGCAATACATCTTAATGGCGTATGGACTAGCCTGGTTTGTTGCTATCGTTGTCGGAACTATATCATTTATGGTCTCTGTTTTAATTCGTAATACACCAGCTGGTATGGGCGTTATGTTAGCTGCATTAATTGCAGGCGGTATTTTAAGCTCATTCGCAACATCTTGGGAAGGCGCGAAATATATTTTTAGTGTGAATTTATCATTAACGGATTATTTATCAGGAAAATTACCTGCATTACAAGGTTTATCGATGGGATTTTCTTTGATGAATTTAACTGTTTGGGCAGTTGTTTCCCTTATTATTTCGTTCGTAGTATTTACAAAACAGGATATGGTGAATTAATTAGATAGGAAGTGACAGTATGGAAAATGTTTTAAAGAATGATTGGGAGCCACGATTGGCACAAGAATTCGAGAAAGAGTATTATCGTACTCTATCCAGTTTTTTGACAGAAGAATACAGCACGCATGTTGTTTATCCGAAGGTAGAAGATATCTTTAACGCTCTTCAGTATACAAGTTATGAAAATACAAAGGTTGTTATTTTAGGACAAGATCCATATCATGGACCGAATCAAGCGCATGGTTTAAGCTTTTCTGTACAACCTGGTGTTAAAACACCACCATCATTGTTAAATATGTATAAAGAACTTCGAGATGAATATGGTTATGAAATCCCGAATAACGGTTATTTAGTAAAATGGGCGGAACAAGGAGTATTACTACTAAATACCGTATTAACAGTTCGTCAAGGCGAAGCAAATTCGCATAAGGGAAAAGGGTGGGAGCATTTCACAGATCGTGTGATTGAACTGTTGAACGAACGTGAAAAGCCAGTTATTTTCATATTGTGGGGGCGCCATGCGCAGGCGAAGAAGAAGTTAATTACGAATTCGAATCATCATATTATCGAATCTGTACATCCAAGCCCATTATCGGCAAGACGTGGTTTCTTTGGTAGTAAGCCATATTCTAAAGTAAATACGATTTTAGCTAATATGGGCGAAAGAGAAATTGATTGGGAAATTCCAAATTTATAAATAAAAAAGGTAGTTAACAGTCGTTAACTACCTTTTTTATTATCATTGTTGCTCGTTCTTTAATTTTGCATCTAGTACAAAAGTACCAAATGGGATAACTGATGAAACGAATGCTCCAAGTGCCCATAAAATTGATTTACGGTGTACGATTGTTACTTGAATTACTGCAAAGATGAATAGAATAAATAGAACACCATGAGCCATGCCTGTAATTTTAACAGCTGTTGCAAATCCTGCGAAATATTTCAATGGCATTGCTACAAATAATAGTAATAGGAAAGAAATACCCTCAACTAGTCCAATTGCTCTTAATCGTCCGATTGGTGTAGATAACATAAAGTAGCCTCCTTTAACGTATGCTTGTATATAGTAAATTTGTATTCTTTTTCAAAATAAAATAGTCTATTTTGTTTCATTATATACAAAAAGAAAGTTTACACTACGAGAATAGTGCAAAGTTCAAAATATAGTCACAAAAGCATGAGAATTTAAATAAAAACCTATTTGAAGTATTTGACTTCAAATAGGTTTTGTGAATGAAAATATTAAACAAGTACATCCGTTTTTAAAACGAATTTCTCTACAACTTTTGCAACACCATCGTTCATATTTGTATCTGTTACGTAGTTTGCAATTTCTTTAATATCATCAGGTGCATTGCCCATTGCAACGCCAAGACCAGCAAATTCAATCATTGCTTGGTCGTTATAGCTATCGCCCATTGCGATAACTTCTTCACGCTTAATGCCAAGCTTTTGGATCAGTTTGTTTAAGCTCGTTCCTTTTGTAACACCGGCTTCTGTAAATTCTAAGAAGAATGGTTTCGAACGCATCACGCTTAATTGGCCTTCTAGTTGTTTTTGTAGTTTCTTTTCAACTTCAACAAGGCGTTCAGCCTCTTTATTCATTAATACTTTTACTACCGGCTCTTTAACTGCGGCTTTAAAGTCATCTACTACAACAATTGGCATACCAGTAATATCGCCCTCAATTTCAGTATAAGGATTATTTTCTTCCGTTACGATATCATCGCCCATATAAGTATGAATCCATACATCTTCAGTTTTACTAATTTCAAATAGGTTGTGAACGATTTCAGGAGATAGCGTACTACTAAAGATTTCTTCGTTTGTTTTACAGTTAATAATTTTTGCACCATTAAAAGATAGAATAAAACTGCCGTATTCTTCTAAACGAAGTTCTTTCGCTACATTGCGCATACCAAACGTTGGACGTCCAGAAGCAAGTACCACCTTTACTCCTTGCTCTTGCGCAGTCATTAGAGCCTCTTTCGTACGAGGTGAAATGGTATGGTCGTCACGTAATAAAGTATCATCTAAATCTAAAACAATCATTTTATAAGTCATATTGAAAATTCCCTTCTTTATTTAAATAGAAATACATGTTCATGAAGATATTAAGGAATAATAGTAAGACATCGAACTTCTTCAGGAAGAAGTAGATAAATTATCATGAGCGTATTGCCCATGATAATTTATCGTAACAACTCTAAAGGTAGAGTGCAATAATGGAAGTTTTCCAATTTACGATAGTTGTTTTTCTGTAGAACGAGAAAATAGTATTTCGAGCAAAATTGCCATGACAGATCCAAGAACGAGACCGTTACTTAAAAATGATGCTAGAAATGGTGGGAGCGTAGAAAATGCTCCAGCTGGAACGAACATAACTCCGACTCCAGTAAAGATGGAAAGACCCGCTACCTTAAATAATTGTTCTTTATTTTGTACTGTGTCGTATTCACGGAAGGCTAGACCAATCATACTTGCAAATACAGGATAGATAGCAGCATAACCAACTGCAACCGGGATTGCTGCAAAGAATGAAGTGATCTTTGGGAATATACTAACGACAATAATAAAGCTTGATCCTAACATAAATGGGAGTCGCTTATAAATATTAGTCGTTGCAATAAACCCTGCTGATCCAGAAATGGCGACAGGTCCAATAGCTGAGAATAGACCGCCTAGTAATTGATTGATTCCTGTTATAATGCCAGCTTGTTTGAAACGATCTGGTGCAGCATCTTCTTCATACTTAGAGACGATCTTTTGCACAACGCGAATGCTTGCTAACATATTTGTTAGAAGTAATAGTGTAACGAAAACTACCGTAATTGCCATGTTCCATTCAATGCGAGGCATTCCGAAAACAAATAGGGATGGAAAACGGATTATATCTGTCACAGGCGTTACTGGATTAGATAATCCGAAGCATGCAAATAATATCCAGCCGCATACAATACTGAAAAGAACGGAATATTGTCCAATAATAGGTAGCTTCATAATGAAAAAGGATAGTAAAATAACAATGAGTGAAAGAATAAATACGTCGGCTTGTACTTCTGTATGTTGTCCGTCAAGGCCGAACATTCCCTTTAAGAAGGAACCGCTAAGTTGTGCGACAAGAAGAAATAAATAAGTTCCAATAACTGTCGGTGTAAAATAGCGAACGAGCTTATCAATAAGTCCTAAAACACTAAGAATAATACAAATAATACCACTTAATAGGAAGGCGTATTGAAGGACTTTAAGTGTTTCATTACTTGATCCAAATAATACGACACCTAAACTTGCATAAAGGGAGAAAATCCCCCACCAAAGGCCTGCAGGACCTTCTTGAATAGGAAGTTTATGTCCAAATATAGCTTGCAGTAGACCAGCAAAGCCAAGAACAAATAATGTTCTTTGTACGAATGCAATAGCTTCAGCTCCATCGAGGCCATAACTAGTTGCGACGCTAATTGGTACAATAAGGCTCCCAGCTAAAATAAATAGCGCCCATTGTAAGGCGGAAAGAAATGTTTTCATTATATCAACCTCTTTCATAGATTCCATATCTAGTATATATGTATTTCATTTCCACTGGCAAAGATTGTAGATAGAGAAAAGAGTTGAAACACGATATGAATGCACGTAAGCAATTATGGATAGCAGTTATATGTATGACCTTTGTTGTAATTCTAGGAACGTTAGGATTTATGACAATTGAAGAGATTAGTTTGTTTCAAGCATTTTGGATGACGATGATTACCGTATTAACTGTTGGATACGGAGATGCCGTTCCTGTAACACATGCAGGGAAAGTATTTGCGCTTCTTATAATACCGGTTGGCGTTGGTATTGTTACGTATGCGATTGGTGTAGTGGCAGCTATGATTATTGAAGGGAATTTATTTCATGCAGTACGGAGGAAGAAGATGGATAAACAAATAGCACAGTTACAAAATCATATTATCGTATGTGGTTGCGGTAGAGTGGGACTTCAAGTTGTACATGAATTGCAAGAAAAGAAAATTCCATTTGTCGTCGTGGATAAAGATGAAAGTATATTGGAGAAGGAAAAACTTTTGTATGTACATGGGGATGCAACGGAAGACCAAGTGTTACATCATGCTGGAATTTCAAAGGCAGCCGGTCTAGTTGCTATCGTAGCCAATGACGCTGAAAATGTATTTATTACATTAACCGCAAGAGGATTAAACGATGCAATTAAAATTGTGGCAAGAGCGGAAAAACCAGAAACCGAAGACAAATTAAGGCGTGCGGGTGCAAATAAGGTGATTAATCCATCTAGTATGGCAGGAATTCATATTGCAAAAGGTATTGCGAATCCGCTAACAGTTCATTATATTGATACAGTACTGTATGGCGTGGATCAGTCATTTGTAATTGAAGAAATTGCAGTCGGAAAAGGCTCTATTTTAGCTAGTAAATCTTTACTAGAGAGTGATGTGAGAAATCAATTTGATGTAACAATTTTAGCGATTTTGAGAAATGGGAATGTTATACATAATCCGACGGGGCAGGAAAAATTGCAAGAACATGATATGATAATAGTATTTGGTTCAGTAGAGAAGCTGGGGCAATTTGAGAAAGAACTACAAAGTACGAGGTGATAAGGAATGCAAATATCGAGCGATAAGATTTTAAATAAAATGGCGAATGAAATTGCAAAGGCAAAAAGTAGTGAAGGACAAAAATCAAAAGATCATTTATTAGTTGTGCGTGCTTTATGTGATTTACTATTAGATGAACAGGTTGAATCTTCTACTTATAGAGAGCCGCAAATTCAATCGCAAGTAATTGGAACGCAGCCTATAACAACTGTTCAACCAGTTATGCCGGTTTCTGGAGAACCTGTGTATATAAAAGAAGAAGGCGCAAATGGTAATTCGTTATTTGATTTTTAAGAATTAAATCGTTTGGATTATATGTGAAAATTGCTTATGATAAAAATAAAAAAGGGGAATTAAAATGAAAATTTTCTTTTTACTAGGTTGTATTGCAGCAGGGCTATCTGTTGCGTTAGGGGCATTTGGAGCACACGGTTTAGAAAATAAAATTTCTGCAAAAATGTTAGAAGTTTGGAAAACTGGCGTTACATATCAAATGTTCCATGCAGGTGGGCTATTCGTAGTTGCTTTATTAATGGATAAGATTCAATCATCACTTTTAACTACTGCTGGTTGGCTTATGGTAGCTGGGATTATTATGTTCTCAGGTAGTCTGTATGCGTTAAGCACAACAGGCATTAAGTTCTTTGGACCAATTACACCTCTTGGTGGTGTAGCGTTTATCGTGGCGTGGATCTTAGTCGGAACTGCAGTTGTAAAAGGGTTATAAAAACAAAAGCTGGCATATGCCAGCTTTTTTTATGGTCTTGGAGCATAAGTTGCTTGTTGACTAGGTAAATACATAATTTCTTCTGGGAATTCTACATAATCTAAGTAAATCATCAATAGTAAATAACGTTTCCCGGATTGTGGCTCACTAATTACAATATGATCACGACCAGCAGCTTCGATAATACCTGTATACGATTGTGTACCGAGTGAGCTACCGCGCTCATAAGTCATTACAACCGTAGCTTGTTTGCCCTTGTTCAAGCGAAGAATATTTTCAATATAAGACTGTTCTAATGGTAACATACCTTGAGAAACTGCCAATTGAGCCTGAGCAACTTGTTGTTGCATCGCTTGCTGCTGTTGCTGTTGTTGTGCAGTCATTTGTTGCGGTTGTACATAAGTTCCAGATGGTTGATAAAAACCTGTTCCATAGTATGGATTCTGTTGCTGTGCCATTCAAAAATCCCTCCTCATTTTCATTCCTTAATATACGCTTGGACAGTCTCCAGCAGATGGCTGGAAGAAGCAATGTTTTTTAAATCGTCCAGAGTTTTGCTGGTCATACCAAGTTGGTGGGCAAGGACCTTCAGGTCTGAAAAACCATAAAGCGAAATTTGCAGGCCAAAAACGTTGTCCTTGAATAGTCCGCCTTGCTAAGGCAATGTCTTGTTCTCGTGCTCGTTGATAAAAATATCCCTTTTGGGTAGCCTCAAAACCACCAGGATTTTGATAAACCATCTGACGTAAGTTCCGTACTTTTTTAAAATCTAAACAATTTCCGAGGACACGATTTACACCGACATTTCCAACCATTAGCATGCCTTGTTGTCCTTCTCCTTCAGCTTCGGCGCGCATGAGTCTAGCTAACAACTTTACGTCTTCTTCTGTATGCGCAATAACACCCATTATGTGTCACCTCTCTTTTTGGAATACCCTTTGGAAAGAGGTTTATTTCTAGATGAAGTGTGGAACAATTACTAGTTCATACGTATGAGAAAAAGGACTCAGATATGACAACCAAACGAAGTTTTACATTGAGAAAGGAAAATAAAAAAAAGCTAGCGTGAGCCAGCTTTTCATCATTAAAATACTTTAGACCATAAGTTTGAGAAAAAATCTCCAACAGAGCGCATTGTTAACACAAACCAATTTGCTTTTTCAACTTCTTCTGTCGTTTTTGCAGTAACTTTCATACTTTTACTACCGTCTAAGAAACCATATTTATCAGTTGATTCTAAAGTAATGGAGCCTACTTTGGCATCTTTCTTAATAGGAGCAACTAAATGTCCATCTTCAGCAAGAGATTTATCTACTTCAGTCCCAATTTTATAAGGATCTTTGCTACCTTTTTTCGCAATTACTGTTATTTCTTTTTCCGGTGCAACAGTTACTTGATCTTCTTTTCCTTTTACTACAGAAATTGTATTGTTTTTATTCACTTTTAGCTTTTGTTTTTCGAAGTTATTAAACCCGTATTCAATTAATTCACGAGATTCTGTGAAGCGCTCGTCCATTGATTTTGTTTTAATAATAACTGAAATAAGACGTACATCACCACGTTTAGCAGTAATAGTAAATCCGTATCCAGCTGTATCAGAACTTCCTGTTTTTAAACCATCTGTTCCTTCATAAGAGAAAGCGGCACCCGGTAACATCCAGTTCCAGTTTTCCATACGAATTGGTTTCGGATGATTGTCCGGGAAGTTTCTAAATCTTTGTTTTGTATCCTCTAGCATTTCTGGATACTTTGTAATCATTGTTTTTGAAAGAATACCCATATCGCGAGCTGACATAGAGTTTTCTGCATTTGAATCAGTACCCTCAGGATGTTTTCCTTTTAAGTCAGCGTTATTTAACCCAGTAGCGTTTACAAATTTATATTTCTTTAACCCTAGTTTTTTTGCATGTTCATTTGCAAGATTTAAGAAGTTTTTTTCACTTCCTGCAAGTAGTTCTGCTAAGGCAATACTAGATCCGTTTGCAGAGAAGATAACGATAGAATGATATAATTCTCTTACAGTATATTGACGTCCCTTTTCAAACGGAACATTAGAGAATTCATTATTACGTGAAACTTCATAAGCGTAATCAGAAATGTTTACCTTTGTATCCCAAGTGATTTTTCCCTCTTTAATTGCTTCTAATACAGCATAAACAACAATTAATTTTGACATACTAGCAATAGCTAGTAATTCATCTGGATTTTGTTCATGCAGTATTTTTCCTGTATCTGCATCAAATAGAAGTGCAGCTGCCGCCTCTATATGTATTTTTTCTTCCGCATGGGATGTTGTTACTCCTAAGGAAGAAATTGACAATAAAAGCGCTAGTAAAATAGACAAGATTTTCTTCATATAGATTATCACCTTCGCATCGTTATTAGCATGTAGCTCGTACCATTTTAGCATAAATTTGGATATGAAAAGGTTACAATTTTACTAGAAATTTGAAAAGAATTTGTCGATTTTTGTTCAAATTTGCAGAGAAAAGAAGTTTTTTGAAGAGAAGTATAGAAGATAATAAAAAAAGGAACGAATTTCGTTCCTTTTTTACGATTTATCCCGTTATTTACTGGGCAGTAAGATTTCTACCTCGAAATTCAGCGAAAGCAAAGGAGTTAGGAGGGATATCAACTGCCCGTAAAAGCCCGATTGGTGAGGGATGATTAGAGTTTCACTTTATATGTGTAGAAATTTCTCTACCTTTTCGTCTGGTAAAATGTTTCCAACGAAAAATGTTCCGAATTCACCATAACGAGCACTTACTTCATCGAAGCGCATTTCATATATAAGTTTCTTAAATTGAAGAACATCATCAGCGAATAATGTTACGCCCCACTCGAAATCGTCGAATCCGACTGATCCTGAAATGACTTGGCGTACTTTACCTGCGTACTGGCGACCGATTTTACTATGACTGTACATCATTTTTTTACGTTCTTCCATAGGAAGCATGTACCAGTTGTCATCACCTTGGCGACGCTTGTCCATTGGATAGAAGCAAATATGATTTGCTTTTGGTAGGTCTGGATATAAGCGAGCTAAGATTTGTGGGTTTTGGTATGGATCTTCATCAGCTGGAAGATAGTTGCTTAGTTCAACAACAGATACGTAAGAGTATGCAGGAACCATATATTCAGCTAATGTTGTTTTATTCAATTCTGTCTCAATTTCATTTAACTCTTCCATTGTTGGACGTAAAATCATAAGCATAATATCAGCTTTTTGGCCAACAACTGTATACATTGCATGACTGCCTTTTTTTGCAGTAGCTACTTCGTTCCATTTTTCAACGACATTTAAAAATTCAGACACAGCTTGTCCGCGTTCGTCGCTAGATAATGTTTTCCATGCAGCCCAATCAATAGAACGTAAATCATGTAAACAATACCAGCCATCTAACGTTGTTGTTGCTTCACTCATTCTATTCACCTCAGTTAATGATAGTTTTACACGTTAACTATAGCATATATAGTTTTAAAAGCATCTATATAAAACCTTGGCACATAAAATTGTCACATTTTAATTTACTTGAAAATAGGAGAAGATAAGGATTAAAGGGACTTTATTTCTATGCTGAATTTTATGAAAATATAATCATTTTCATTTTATCTATTTTTTGGGAGCTATAAGTTTAAAATATAGAGGAAAAGCAGTATTCTTAAAGATAGAGTTTTTTTAACATATGTAGGAGGGTTTATTCGTGAGCAACTTATTTACAACAGTAAAAGAAAAAGTTCAAGGAAAAGGCATTTCTATCGTACTTCCTGAAGGAACTGATGAAAGAATTTTAGGCGCTGCAGAGCGTTTAGCAAAAGAAGAGTTAGTAAAACCAATTTTAGTTGGTAATAAAGAAGAAATTAGCGCAAAAGCTGCTAGCATGAATTTAACATTAGCAGGCGTTGATATTTATGATCCAGCTACATACGAAGAAATGGATGCAATGGTAGCATCTTTTGTTGAACGCCGTAAAGGTAAAGCAACTGAAGAAGACGCTCGCAAAATCCTTAAAGACGAAAACTACTTCGGTACAATGCTTGTATACATGGGCAAAGCACAAGGTTTAGTAAGTGGTGCAGCTCACTCTACAGCTGATACAGTTCGTCCAGCACTTCAAATCATTAAAACAAAACCAGGCGTTACAAAAACTTCTGGCGTATTCATCATGGTACGTGAAGAAGAGAAATATGTATTCGCTGATTGTGCAATTAACATTGCACCAAACAGCCAAGATTTAGCTGAAATTGGTATCGAGAGTGCGAAAACTGCTGAATTATTCGGTATTGACCCACGCGTTGCTATGTTAAGCTTCTCTACAAAAGGTTCTGCGAAATCTCCAGAAACAGAAAAAGTTGTAGAAGCAACTCGCATTGCAAAAGAAATGGCTCCAGAATTAACTTTAGATGGAGAATTCCAATTCGATGCTGCATTCGTACCATCTGTAGCTGAGAAAAAAGCTCCAGGTTCTACAATTAAAGGTGATGCTAACGTATTCGTATTCCCAAGCTTAGAAGCTGGTAATATCGGTTACAAAATCGCTCAACGTTTAGGTAACTTCGAAGCAGTAGGACCAATCTTACAAGGTTTAAACATGCCTGTAAATGACCTATCACGTGGATGTAACGAAGAAGAAGTGTACAAGTTAGCTTTAATTACAGCAGCTCAAGCACTTTAATTCTATAATGAATTGAAATAAAGACCGTCGCTATAATAGCGACGGTCTTTATTTTTCTAAGCCAAGTGCTTTATTGTTACGATCAATAATACGTTGTAAATTCGTCTCATATAAAGGTATTTCATCTATTGTTAATTGAGATGGTGTTAACTTTGGAGCGAATTGCTGCAGTGTTTTTAAAAGGCGCATCATTAAATCTTGTACTGTAATGGTTTCGCCAAGTAATTCTGAGAGTGAGGCCATCGTACTCGGTACAATCTCAGGATACGTAAAGCGTGTTTCTTCTCCTTGAATGGCTAGGTTGTAGAAGTCACGAACGAGTGCGGCACGTTCAGAGCCACTTCCTGTAGCACAGAGATAAATTTGGACAGCGACACCACCGCGAATACGGCGCTGTGAAATGCCAGCGAATTTTTGATCGCGAATACTTAAGTCATAGCTACCAGGACAGTAAGAACCAACAATTTCTTTTGCCTCGATTGTGACATCGTAATCTTTTAACATTTCTTTAATTAAATGCCACATTGTATCGTATCCAAGATCAATATCGATACCTTTTTCCGTCTCTTGGAATAAAAGTGATACGTTTAAAACACCTTCATCAAGTACAACTGCAAGTCCACCGGAATTACGAACGATAACATTGAAGTTGTTTTCCTTTAAAAAGGAAATACCTTCCTCTAAGTGTGGTAGGCGTGAATCTTGAATGCCAAGAACAATTGTATTGTGATGAACCCAAGAACGCATTGTTGCAGCTGATTGACCATTTCCGATACTTGTGCATAATGTGTCATCCATTGCGAATGACTGCAATGCATGGAATGTTGGTCCCAAACTAGACTGATCTACAATACGCCACTCTGGCTGAGATAAAATGGAACGGGAATTGCTCATATAACTAACCCCTTATCTTTAAAATGACAATCTCTATTATAACAAAAAATGTAGAAACGGGTTTTCTCATATATAAAGGGAAAGTTTAACGATGAAATAATAAAAAGGATGCATGTAATGCATCCTTTTTATTCTGCAATTTTTTCTAAATTACCGTTTCGATCCATTCGGAAAGATGTTTGAGAACGTTCTTCGTCATCCATGACTGCCAACTTACGAGCTCGGTTCATAATGTTCATAAGTGTTTCGTAATCTTCTTGTACGGTATGAGATTGTTTTTCTAACTTTTCTAGTTTCTTTTCTAGTTCTTCATTCCGAAGGATTTGTGCTTTAATTTCTTGTTTCAATCTCGTATTCTCGTTTTCAAGAGCTGTCACTTTTATATTTGAAGATCCGACTGTTTGTAAAAAATAGATAACATCTTGCATTGTCATAGAGCTTCTTGCAGCAGGAATAGTAGCTTCTTGATATGGAATAGCTTCTTTATATTGTACGATTGATTCCTCTTGTACGAATTCTTCATAATCAGTTATCGAATCTGAAGCTGGTGGTGTATAAAGTAAACGTTTCTTCGCTTGTTCACCGCTTGCAGCACGCATTTTATCTTTACGATGTTTTTTTGCTAGTTGAAGAGCTTGTTCATAACTATAGCGAACAACAGCATTCCAGCGGAAACCACAGGCAGCCGATGTACGATTTAATTGATCTCCTACTTCTTCAAACGCATTTAATTGAGTACTTCCTTCTCGAACGTGACGAAGTACAGTTTCAGCAAGTAATAAATCGTCCTCATCCGTCCAAGCATCTTGTCTTACTTTCATAGATTCAACTCCCTTTCTTTTTATGAACTTCCTATTTTTATAATGGGCAAAAAAATGAGCTTTTATACAAAGCTTTTAAAAATATGGTAGATTTCGATGCAAGGTGAAAATTTTGCTATGAATGATGAGAGCTTCTGTAGGAGAGCATATAAAGTGAAACTTTAATCAGTGGGTTTTTCTTTCCATCCCCGCTGATTATTAACCTTTACCAATCGGGCATTTACGGGCAGTTATCCCCCACCTAACTCTCTCTCATTCACCGAATTCTAGGGTAGGAGTCTTACTGCCCGCAAATAGAGGGATAAATATGTAGCATTATATGAAGAAAGAGCGTCGCAAGGAAACTTGCAACGAGCTTCAAAGAGCGGTAAAATACCATTTAGTGTTTATTTTTAAATGTACTTGAGAAAAGTTTAAAATAGAGGAAGTGTTATATAATGGGAAACGAATTTCGTGTGTGTGATGATTGTCAAGCAACGAACGTTAAAACGTTGATTCCGAAGTTAAAAAAAGTAGATTCATGTGCGACAATTGAAGTTGGATGTCAGTCTTACTGTGGCCCTGGTCGTAAAAAATCATTCGCATTTGTAAATAATCGTCCAGTTGCGGCTCCAACAGAAGATGAATTAATTACAAAGATTGAAGTAAAGTTAAATAAGTAAGAAAAAGAAGAGTGAACAGATTCCTCTTCTTTTTTTATGCCCATAAGAGGAAGGATTTATTCTGTGGAAGCTTAATTGGTGACGATAATAGTTAATGACAGATGGGCGTTATCTATTTATTGGGAGCTCGACCTATATGAATTTGTATTTCAAAATAATAGTTGACAGTCTTTGGAAACGATAGGTAGAATAGAAGGTGTCTGATTCTGAGAATCATTATCAAGGGAAGAACAATTCACCTAATTTTTTTATTACTATTTGAGAATAAATTTCATTTCATTAAATTAAATATATGTTGTTGGTTAGGATGGTTGAGGGATGGAAGTGAGCGCAAGGAGTATAGAACAGCAAGATGTGAATGTTAAAGAGATTAAGAGTAGACCGCTCATAGCTTCTATTATTTTAGTAGTAGGTACAGTTTTGTTAGCTTTAAGCATGGCATTGTCTATTTCGTTTGGTGCTGCAGATATTAATTTAAAGACTGTATGGCAAGCTGTGTTTCAGTTTGACGGTTCTATTACGCATCATAATGTAATTCAGGAACTTCGCATGCCTAGAGCAATAGGGGGCGTAGTTGCAGGTGCTTTTTTAGCGGTATCAGGAGCAATTATGCAAGGTATGACGAGAAACCCACTGGCATCACCGTCTTTAATGGGGATTACAGATGGCGCTGTATTCGGAATTGCAATTATGTATGCATTCTTCCCTAATTCACCTTATTTAATGTTCGTTATCGCATCTTTTATTGGAGCTGCTTTTGGTGCGAGCATTGTATATGGAATTGGGTCTTCTTCACCAGGTGGATTAACACCTGTGAAATTAGCTTTAGCAGGTGCAGCAATTAGTGCTTTATTAGGGGCCATTTCATCTGGAATTGCGCTGTATTTCAATCTTGCCCAAGAGGTGAGTATGTGGAATGCAGGTGGAGTTGCTGGAGTGAAATGGGAAAGTATTAATATGTTAGTACCGATTGGCCTAGTTTGTCTCTTTATTGCAATTATGATGTCCAGGTATATTACAATTTTGAGCTTCGGTGAAGAAATTGCGATTGGACTTGGTCAAAATACGACATTAATTAAATTTATCGGAACAGTACTTGTTCTTGTGTTAACAGGTTCTGCGGTTTCTATGGCAGGATCGGTTGGATTTGTTGGTCTTGTAATCCCACATATGACTCGTTTCCTTGTAGGCTCAGACTATAGATGGGTTATTCCATGTTCTGCGGTCTTAGGTGGGCTGTTAATTGAATGTGCAGATATGTTATCTCGCGTTATTAACCCGCCGTTTGAAACGCCAATTGGAGCAATTACAGCGCTAATTGGGGTTCCATTCTTCCTCTACTTAGCACGTAACGAAGGGAGAGGGAAAATGTGAGGACAAGTGTCTTAACAAAAAAGAACGTTTCTGTTCTAACGATTTTAGTAGGATTAATCGTTGTTGTATTTTTAATAAGTTTAAATACAGGGACATTTAAAATACCGCCAATGGACGTATTAAAGTCATTGGTTGGACTTGGTGCTGAAGATCAGTCTGTTATTTTATTTGAATTCCGTATGCCACGTATGGTTATTGCTATATTAGTTGGATCTGCTTTAGCAATGTCAGGTGCGATTTTGCAAGGATTATCACGAAATCCACTTGCTGATCCAGGTATTATCGGTATTAACGCTGGAGCGGGATTAACAGTTGTTATATTCGTCTACTTTTTCTTCGGGAAAGTTGGGACTGGTACATTTTTATCTGTATTTATCCTTCCATTTTTCGCGTTAGTTGGAGCGATATTAGCAGCGGTTATTATTTATTTACTAGCATGGAAAGACGGCGTTTCATCTACTCGATTGATACTTGTTGGTATCGCCGTTGCAGCCGGATTTGGTGCTGTTAGTTTAATTTTTTCTATGAAGATGACATCTAATGATTTCCGTTTTGCTACGATTTGGTTAGCGGGAAGTCTGTGGGGTACAGATTGGAAATTCGTGCTAAGTGTACTTCCATGGATGGTTATATTCTTGCCACTTGCTATTAGTAAGGCGCACATATTAAATGTAATGAACCTAGGCGACTCTACAGCAGTGGGTCTTGGTGTAAACGTAGAAAAAGAAAGACGTAAATTATTATTTATTGCAGTTTGTTTAGCAGGTGCATCTGTCGCTGTTGCCGGAGGAATTGGTTTTATCGGTTTAATGGCTCCACATTTAGCAAGGCGCCTCGTTGGTGGTAAGCATCAAATTATGCTGCCTACAGCTGCACTAATAGGAACGTTTTTACTTTTATTCGCAGACGTAATTTCAAGAAGTGTGTTACCAACTTCAGAAATACCGGTCGGTCTTGTTATTTCCGTAATTGGTGCACCGTATTTCATATACTTACTTATGAGGACAAAATAAAGGGAGGCTTTTTGTATGGCAACTTTAGCAGTTGATGCGGTATCTGTTGGCTATAATGAAGGATTAATTATTGATGGATTAACAGTTGAAATTCCGGAAGGGAAAATTACAACAATTATCGGACCAAATGGTTGTGGAAAGTCCACATTATTAAAAACGGCTTCTCGTATTTTGAAGGCAAAAAAAGGTACTGTTTATCTTGATGGAAAAGCAATTGAGAAACAGCCAACGAAAGAAATCGCAAAGAAAATGGCGATTTTACCACAGACTGCAGAAGTGCCAACTGGCCTTACTGTGTTTGAACTCGTTTCATATGGACGCTTTCCTCATCAAAAAGGATTTGGAACGTTGAAAGAAGAGGATTATCGCTACATTCATTGGGCACTTGAAGTGACGGGAATGACAGAATTCGCAAATCGTCCAGCAGAGGCATTATCAGGTGGGCAACGCCAACGCGTATGGATTGCGATGGCTCTTGCACAAGGGACAGAATTACTCGTATTAGATGAACCGACAACGTACTTAGATATGGCTCATCAATTAGAAGTATTAAACTTATTGAAAAAGTTAAATGAAGAAGAAGGTAGAACGATTGTTATGGTTATCCATGACTTAAACCATGCTTCTCGTTTCTCAGATCATATGATTGCACTAAAAGCAGGTAAGTTAATGAAACAAGGAACGCCAGATGAAGTAATGACAAGTGAAACACTTCGCAGTGTATTTGAGATCGAAGCTCAAATTGTTCCATGTCCAGTAAACTGTAAGCCAATTTGTTTAACATATGATTTAGCGATGATTAGTAATCAATTGCGTCAAAAAGCATAAGTAGAATCCCCCTCGTAAAGAGGGGGGCTTCTAATGGACGTTGAGCTTCTTATTAGTAAATAGGAAGTTGAACACCCGTTAGAACGGGACATAAACAACAATTAATAAATATATATTGATTAATTGTTAATCTTGTTTCTTATAGTTCACTGTAACTTATAAGAGAAATACAGCTAGAAGGAGTGGGAACATGAAGAATTTTAAAATGGCGTTATTAGCAATGGTACTAGTCGTTACTTCTGTACTATTTGCAGCTTGTTCTAACAAAGAAGAGAAGAAAGCAGATGCGAAGGATGCGAAGACTGAAGAGCGCACTGTACAACACGCAAAAGGGGAAATTAAAATCCCTGCAAATCCAAAGAAAATTGCTGACCTTAGTGGTTCAACAGAAGAATTATTAATTTTTGGTATGAAACCAATTATTACTGCTAATACATCTCAAGAAAAAATTGATGCACATATTGAAAAGAAATTAAAAGGCGTAAAACCAGTTGGTTCTGCTTGGGGCGATAAAATTAACATCGAAGCGGTAGCTGCTGCAAAACCAGATTTAATTCTTGTAAACAATCGTCAAGAGAAGATTTATGATCAATTGTCTAAAATTGCACCAACAGTTATGTTAAAAACTCCATTAGACCAATGGCGTCCAAAATTCGAAGAAGTAGGTCAAATCTTCGGTAAAGAGAAAGAAACAAAAGAATGGTTCAAACAGTATGACGAAAAAGCAAGCAAAATACATGACAAAATCGTTGCGAAAACTGGCGATGCTAAATTCATGAAAATGGCTGCATATCCGAATGCTTTCCGTGTATACGGTGACTACGGTTACGGTAGCGTAATCTTTAATGATTTAAAATTACCAGCAGTTAAAGGTACACCAACTGATAAACCGTTAGTACAAGTACAAAAAGAAGCTTTAATCGATTACAATCCAGATTACTTATTCGTATTTACGACTGGTGACGGTTCTCAGCGCCTAAAAGAATTCCAAGAAGAATCAATTTGGAAAAATATGAATGCTGTTAAAAACAACCACGTGTTTACAATTAAAAACGAAGACTTAAACAAAGGTTACTTCCCACTAGGTAAAGAAATGATCTTAGATGAAGTTTCTGAGTTCGTTTTAGGGAAATAATATATAAAGAAAAAATCACTTTTACTCTGGTAAAAGTGATTTTTTCTTTATATAAGGGCAATTAATATAGTCTTTCATTTCTTTCTGTTTCCTATTTCGTTTATAATATATAGTAAGAATGCAGTAAAGAAAGGGGGATGTCGGAAGGTGGTATATTTAAACGACAAACTCAGCGAAACAAAAGTGTTTAAAGACCCGGTACATAAATATGTGCACGTACGCGATCGTGTTATTTGGGATTTAATCGGAACGAAAGAATTTCAACGCTTGCGCCGTATTAAGCAGCTTGGAACGACATTTTTTACATTTCACGGTGCAGAGCATAGTCGCTTTACTCATTCGTTAGGTGTATATGAAATTATTCGTCGTATGATTGATGATGTGTTTGATGGCAGACCGAACTGGAATGCTGAAGATAGATTGTTATGTTTATGTGCGTCATTACTTCATGATGTCGGTCACGGCCCATTTTCTCACTCGTTTGAAAAAGTATTTTCATTAGATCATGAGAAATTTACGCAAAAAATTATCGTTGGAGATACGGAAATTAATCGTATATTAAGCCGTGTGGATAAGGATTTTCCGCAAAAGGTAGCTGATGTAATCGCAAAAACATCTACGAATAAATTAGCGATTAGCATGATTTCCAGTCAAATTGATGCAGATCGTATGGACTACTTATTAAGAGATGCGTATTTCACAGGCGTAAAGTATGGAAACTTTGATATGGAACGTATACTGCGTGTCATGCGTCCGTATGGGAATCAAGTAGTTATTAAAAATAGTGGTATGCATGCTGTTGAGCATTATATTATGAGTCGTTACCAAATGTATTGGCAAGTATATTTCCATCCGGTAACGCGCAGTGCTGAAGTTATTTTAACGAAGATTTTACACCGTGCAAAATCATTGCATGAGAAGTATTATACATTTAAAAATCATCCGGTTCATTTCTATTCTTTATTTGAAGAAGAAGTAACAGTAGAGGATTATTTGAAGTTAGACGAGAACGTTATGTATTATTACTTCCAAGTATGGCAAGACGAAGAGGATCCAATATTAAGTGATTTATGCCGCCGCTTTATGAATCGAAACCTATTTAAATATGTAGAGTTTACAGATAAGCACGGTTTAGATAATTGGATGGAATTAAGTAGCTTATTTAAAAAGATTGGACTTGATCCAGAATACTATTTAGTAGTTGATTCAACATCAGATTTACCGTACGACTTTTACCGTGCTGGTGAAGAAGAAGAGCGTCTGCCGATCTTACTTCTTATGCCAAATGGAGAACTTAGAGAGCTTTCACGTGAATCGGATATTGTTGAAGCAATTACTGGTAAGAAGAGAAGGGATCAAAAATTATTCTATCCGCATGATCTAATCTATGAAGATGGAAGAAAAGGAAAATATAAAGAGAGAATCATCGAGTTACTAGAAGGTAAAAAATAAGAAGCAGCTCTTAGCTGCTTCTTATGAAAGAACTTGAAATTATTTGTCGCTTAAGCGTTTTCCGCCAACTGCATAATGGTTTTTAGACATTTCTTCGATGAAAACAACGATGTTTTCTTCAGGAGCACCAGTTGTTTCGCTTACTGCTGCTGTTACTTTCTCAGCAAGAGCTTTCTTTTGTTCCTCTGTGCGTCCTTCTAGCATTTTCACTGTTACGTATGGCATATATAATCGCTCCTTTTATGTAAGTTACACTCTTATTATAGCGGATTATGGGGAAGAACAATCGAAAAAACAAATATTTTCTTTTTTGACATATTGAAGAGGAGATGAATCATGGATCAGTTATTTAGATATCCGTTGCACCAAATTCCGTTGGTAGCAATGGCCATTATTATTGCGTTATCAGTTCATGAATTTGCGCATGCATATGTTGCATATAAATTTGGAGACGATACAGCAAAAAAACAAGGGCGTTTAACGTTATCACCGATGGCTCACTTAGACCCTATCGGGATGATTGCTGTATTAATTCTTGGATTCGGTTGGGCAAGACCAGTGCCTGTTAACCCGTACAACTTTAAAAAGCCACGTCTTGCAGGGATATTAGTTTCTATTGCAGGACCGATTAGTAACTTAATTTTAAGTGCAATTGGTTTAATTATTTGGTATAGCCTATTAACATTTGGTGTGTTAGACTCAATTCCATTTGCAGTAGCAGATACGTTGGCTCAATTCTTCCGAATTTTTATTATGCTTAATATCGTATTACTTGTATTTAACTTATTACCAATTCCGCCACTTGATGGGTATCGAGTTGTGGAAGATCTAGCACCAACAAATATTCGTGCGAAAATGACACAGTATGAAAAGTATGGAGCAATAGCGTTATTAATTCTTGTTATTACACCGCTTAGCAATTATACAATTCAACCTATTTTCAATGTTGTCATTCCATATGTATTTGTATTTTTAGACAGTATCATTGCGCCTATTTTTGGCCTTTTATAATCATTAAGTGAGGAGGAGTTTACATATGACAGAGAAAAAGAAAAAAATCGGTTTTAATATCGTGAAAAATGATTCAACAGATGGACATGGTGGTTTTGGCGTTGGGGCATTAAGTCTAGAAAACATTTCGCCTGTATTTGTCGATGTACTAGAGAAAACAGCATTCGTTGATATCGGTGCGATGCATGCGCGTAGTACAGTAGAAAAAGGGATTAAGTTTTTAACAAATAAAGATGAAGTTCCAAACGGTAAACCATTTTGGCTTGTTTGGGTGACGATTGAAAGAACTGCAACAGGTGCTTATTACGCAGGTGTAACAGCTTGTGAAATGACAGTAGACCGTGAAATTCGCCGTGGATATAAATCACTTCCAGAGCACGTAAACAAAATGGATAAATCAATGAAGCGTCACATTATGGTTGACCATATGGATGAATCATCTAAAAAAGTACTTGGTACGTTCTTGAAAGAACATAATGAAGCAATTTGGAACGAGTCTAGTGAAGAATTGCGCCGTGCATTATTAAGTGAATAAAAGAAAAGGATGTCTCACTAGTCGATTGTTGACTAGGTGACATCCTTTTTGTTTTGGGAGATCGGGACCATGGGATAGGAAAATATATCAACGATTCGAAAAGGAGTATCCATTTCCCGACAAAGAATGACGATAGCTTTCTTACCACGGGAGATATTTTTTCCACCAACCAGTCTTTTTCTTTTCTTCAGTTGTTTTTTCAAATTCCTCTTTATCGTCGACATGATCCATACAATATTCAGTTGGTTCTGTGCCTTTTGCAAAATACATTTTCACTGAAATTGGACAATTTTTTGTAGCGATTTTCCCGTTTTCAGGGTTAATATCGACTGCAACGACGTCACTTGGTTGTTTAAACTCTTTTTTAGGTTGTCCATCTAAGCCTTTCTCCATCGTATCGGTCCATATTCTTTTCGCATATCCTTGTTCTGCTACATTTGAAATCGATTTAGGCTGATCATACCCAACCCATACACCGGTTACAATTTGCGGGGTAAACCCAATCATCCAACTATCTGTTTCAGTAGAACCAGATTTTCCGGCATAGGTTCTTGATAGTTTAGATAACATCGATTGACCAGTTACAGCAGCATAACTGCTTAGTTTTTTATTAAACATACCCGTCATCATTTCTTCCATCACAAACGCTTTACTCTTATCGAGAATTTGTTTGCTTTCCAAATGAGCATCGTATAATACATTTCCTTCATGATCCATAATGCGGCGAATGAAAATAGGTTTTATTTCTTTTCCACCGTTTGCGAACATGCTATAAGCGTTAACCATTTCAATTGGTTTTACAGGAGATGTACCGAGAGCAAGAGAAGGGACATCCTTTAATGCACTTTTAATTCCGAATTGCTTCGCTGTTTTTGTAAGAATGTCTTCGCCTAAAAATAAATTGGTTTTCACGGCATATACGTTATCAGAGACTGCAAGAGCTTGCGCCATTGTTACAAAATCGTCTGCATAATAATCCTTATAGTTTTTCGGTTTATACTTTGAAACACCGTCACCTAAAGTGAATACAGTGTATTCGCTTTTTAAGCGTGTAGCAGGCGTAAATCCACGTTCTAATGCCGCATAGTATAGGAATGGCTTAAACGTAGATCCAGGCTGGCGAGCGGCTTGTGTAGCTCTGTTAAATTGACTTTTATTATAATCGGTTCCACCAACAAGGGCAGCTACTTCACCTGTTTTTGGATTCATAGAGACGAGAGCAGTTTGTATGTTTGTTGTATCAGGTATGTGATCTTTTACAGCTTGCTCTGCAACCGATTGTAATTTCGGGTCTAGCGTTGTATAAATACGCAAGCCACCTTTTTGTAAGGCTTGCTCATCTAATCCGATATCACGAAGAAGAGAAGCTTGTACAGCATCTTGGAAATAAGGTGCAACTTCTGCTACTTTTTTCGTATCTAATGAGGCGAAGGTTAGTGGCTCCTTTTTCGCTGAAGCTGCTTGTTTCTTCGTAATATAACCTTGCTCTACCATTTCATCTAATATGAGAGATTGTCGTCCTTTAGCACGATCCTCTTTTAAAAAGGGAGAGTAGACACTAGGTCCTTTCGGGATACCTGCGAGCATACTAGCCTCCGCTAATGTTAATTCTTTTGCTGTTTTATCGAAATATAGACGAGACGCAGCTTCGATTCCGTAAGCACCATGCCCGTAATAAATTGTATTTAAATATCCTTCTAAAATATGATTTTTATTATAGTTCACTTCAAGGCGGATTGTGTACATTGCTTCTAATAGTTTACGTTTCCACGTTTTATCATGATCTAAATACAGATTACGAGCGTATTGTTGTGTAATCGTACTAGCACCTTGGACTTTTGCCATCGCTTTTAAATCGGCAACAATGGCACCAGCGATACGCTTCATATCAAAGCCGTGATGTTTGTAGAATCGTTGATCTTCGATAGATAGTGTCGCCTCTTTTACATAAGGAGAAATTTCATTGAGAGATACATTGTAGCGTTTTTGCATTTCATTACTTTGTCCTATAACAGTGTCATCATTAGCGTAAAAGACACTTGTTTGCGGGACAGCAACAGGGGGAGGTCCCATAATTTTTGCAACTATAATAATAACAAAAAAGGAAAAAACGAAAAAAAGAACAGAAGAAAACATTACGGTGAAGAAAAGACGTTTATATTTTTTAAGTTTCGGATTCATAGTTTGATCCATCTTTTTCAGCCCCTCATTCATACAAACATTATTGTATTAGTATTGAGGGTTTTCGGTTATTTTAAACAATGAAATTTCGAAAACAAAAAGCTCCTTCAATTAAGAAAGGAGCTCAAAGGCACGTGTTGGCCAATCGGTAATAATGACGTCTACACCATAATCAATCATAGTTTGTAAATCTTTGTATTCGTTAATTGTATAAGGGCGGAAAACGTAACCTTGTTTTTGCGCTAGTTGAACAAATTCCTTTGTTAGTAGTTGAAAGTTTGGATGTAAACCAGTTGCTTCTCTAGTTTTTGCTTCAGCGATAGGATCAGCAAGTGGTGTATCATATAAAATTGCTCTTGGGATTTCAGGAGCTATTTCTGCTAATAATGAAACAGAGTCATGATTAAATGAAGAGAATACAATTTGATTAGATAGATGATATTCTCGAACGAGAGCAACAGCCTTTTCTTCAATATTTGGATAGTGAATTACGTCTGTTTTTAATTCAATATTGAGTTGTAAGCTTGTTGTAGATAACCAAATAAATACTTCTCGTAACGTCGGAATTTTTGCTTCATGAAAAGAAGGATCTTTATAGCTACCAGCATCTAAAGCTTGTAATTCCGCTACCGTTTTTTCAGAAACAAGTCCTATGCCATTTGTTGTGCGATCTACCGTTTCATCGTGAATTACGACAAGTTCACCATCTTTTGATAGGTGGACATCAAGTTCAATTCCATGGGCCCCAATACGTTCAGCTTCTTGGAAGGCAATCATCGTATTTTCTGGATGTGTTCCTTTTACGCCACGGTGAGCGAAAATAAGTGGTTTATTCATACGGAAATCTCCTTATCGTTTCTTTTCTTTCATTATGAAACTGCTTTTGGAAAAATACAATTGAATAGGATAAACATTTACAAAAGTCTAACAGTTGCATAAAAGTTAACGTTAACGTAAAATGTAATAATTGAGTGAAGGGAGGAATAAACATGTATAAAATTGATGAAGTCACGAAACAAGTTGGTTTAACAAAGCGTACACTTCGTTATTATGAGGAAATTGGTTTAATTCATCCCCCAGAACGTAGTGAGGGGAACATTCGCCTGTATACAGATGAGGATATTGCAAGAATTAAAAGGATTGTAGAAGCGAAAGAAGTGTTAGGAATTACGCTTCAAGAAATGCAACATTTCTTATCGTTAAAAGAAAGAATGGAGAAAAGAAGAAATAGTGAGAACCCTCGTGATCGTGAAGTCATTCAAGAAATTAGAGAGATGCTTGAAAAACAAGTGCAAACGCTAGATGAGAAAATGGAGCAAATGCAGCGTGTGAAGGCGGAACTTGAGGATAGTTTACATCGTGCAGTGACATTTTTAGAGAATACAAAAGGAGAGTAATCAAAATGGAGAGCAAACAAAAACTAGGGAGATTGATTACAGTGGTAGCTACTTTCCTTGCCTTTTCAGGTATAGGGGTAGTCGATCCAATTTTGCCAATTATTGCTGAAAAGATTGGGGCAACGCATTGGCAAGTCGAGATGTTATTTACAGCGTATATTTTAACGATGGCAATTATGATGTTACCAGCTGGTATATTTGCATCAAGATTTGGTGATAAACGAATGATGACAATTGGTCTTGCGATCGTAACTGTATTTGCGTTTATATGTGGTGTATCGCAAACGATTGCTCAATTATCTCTTTTTCGCGCTGGATGGGGATTAGGAAATGCAATGTTCTTCGCAACGGCGATGACATTATTGATTGCATTAAGTAAAGAAGTTCATGAAGCAGTAGGATTATATGAAGCAGCTATCGGTTTAGGAATGGCGGGCGGACCGTTATTAGGCGGTATATTAGGTGGACATTCTTGGCGTTACCCATTTTTCGCAACGAGTATTTTAATTTTCTTAGCATTTATTTTAGTTTTCTTTTTTGTGAAAGAACCAGAGCGAAAAGTGAAACGTAAAGCGGCAGGCGTAGGAGAATTACTTAACCTGGTGAAGTATAAACCATTTATGCAAGGCGCGATTTCAGGAATGTTATACTACTACGGATTTTTCGTTGTGTTAGCATATTCACCACTTATTATGCATTTATCTGCTATTCAATTAGGATTTGTATTTTGTGGATGGGGACTCGCGTTAGCTTACGGTTCTGCAATTTTAGCACATAAGTTAGAAGGGAAATATGAGCCGAAAGCATTGTTGAAAGGCAGTTTACTCGTATTTGCGATTTTCTTGATTGCATTATTCTTCGTGAAAATTATGTGGTTACAAATCGTATTAATCGTCCTATCTGGATTAGCATCAGGAATAAATAATGCATTATTTACAAGCTATGTAATGGATATTTCACCTTATGAAAGATCTGTGACATCAGGTGTTTATAACTTCGTTCGTTGGCTAGGTGGCGCAATTGCTCCAATTTTATCAGGAGTTATCGGGCACACAGTTTCGCCACAAAGTCCATTTTTAGTTGGGGGAATTGTGGTATTAGTTGGTTGTATTATGATTCTAATTCCAATTCGTAAACCAGTAGAAATAGAGACAAAAGCCCTTTCTTAAGAAAGGGTTTTCTTTTTATGTATATGTTAGAACCCTCTGACTAAAATATATTTTCGGTATTTTTGTACTTTTAACTATACATTTTGGATGTTTTGTTTTATTTTTGTTAGGGGACATTAATGATGTCCCTATTATAAATTTGCATTGAAAGGCGTGATTGTACGATGGAACTATGGTTCACTGAAAAACAAACAAAACATTTTGGGATTACGGCGCGTATTAACCGCACATTACATACGGAGCAAACAGAATTCCAAAAACTTGATATGGTTGAAACGGAAGAGTTCGGAAACATGCTTATTTTAGACGGCATGGTTATGACAACAGAAAAAGATGAGTTCGTTTATCATGAAATGGTAGCGCACGTACCTTTATTTACACATCCAAACCCTGAAAACGTATTAGTTGTAGGTGGTGGCGATGGTGGTGTTATTCGTGAAGTGTTAAAACACCCAAGCGTAAAGAAAGCAACTCTTGTTGAAATTGACGGAAAAGTAATTGAGTACTCTAAACAATACTTACCATCAATTGCAGGCGCATTAGATAATGAGCGTGTAGAAGTAAAAGTAGGAGACGGTTTCTTACACATTGCAGAAAGCGAAAATGAATATGACGTAATTATGGTAGATTCTACTGAGCCAGTAGGCCCAGCAGTAAACCTATTTACAAAAGGCTTCTACGCTGGAATTTCAAAAGCATTAAAAGAAGACGGTATTTTCGTTGCACAAACGGACAACCCTTGGTTCACACCAGAACTAATTACGACTGTGTTTAAAGACGTAAAAGAGATCTTCCCAATTACTCGTTTATACACAGCGAATATTCCAACTTACCCAAGTGGTCTTTGGACATTCACAATTGGATCTAAAAAACATGATCCATTAGAAGTAAGTGAAGATCGTTTCCACGAAATCGAAACGAAATACTACACAAAAGAATTACACAATGCAGCATTCGCATTACCGAAATTTGTTGGCGATCTAATTAAGTAAGAGGATCGTATGGAACAAATAAAGTGTAAGTAGCTCATTTAAGGTGTTTGTCTAGAAGACTTGAACATGCTAGCTATTTACACTTCTGTAAAGAAAATCGTCTTCTTATTGTAAAAAAGAAGACACCGGTAAATCGAGAAAGAGGAGCAGCTCGCTCCAAATTTGAGAAATAATGAAAGGTTGGGATACCTTAAGTTCCACATAAGGAGGAAAAGAATATGCGTTTTGATGAAGCTTATTCAGGTAAAGTATTTATTAAAAGTCATCCAAGTTTTGAAGAGTCGAAGGTAGTTATTTACGGGATGCCTATGGATTGGACAGTAAGTTACCGTCCAGGATCTCGCTTTGGCCCTGCACGTATTCGTGAAGTATCAATCGGTCTTGAAGAATATAGCCCATATTTAGATCGTGAACTAGAAGAGGTAAAATATTTTGATGCGGGTGATATCCCATTACCATTCGGAAACGCACAACGCAGCATAGATATGATTGAAGAATATGTATCAAAACTTTTAGATGCCGATAAGTTTCCGCTAGGTCTCGGCGGTGAGCACTTAGTGTCTTGGCCAATTTTTAAGGCAATGGCAAAAAAATATCCGGATTTAGCGATCATCCATATGGATGCTCATACTGATTTACGTGAATCGTATGAAGGGGAGCCTTTATCTCACTCTACACCAATTCGTAAAGTGTGCGATTTAATTGGTCCGGAAAACGTATATTCTTTCGGTATTCGTTCTGGAATGAAGGAAGAATTCGAATGGGCAAAAGAAGTAGGTATGAACTTATATAAATTTGACGTATTAGAACCGTTAAAAGAAGTATTACCGAAACTTGCAGGACGCCCAGTCTATGTCACAATTGACATTGACGTATTAGACCCAGCTCATGCTCCTGGAACAGGAACATTAGAAGCTGGAGGTATCACATCTAAAGAATTATTAGATTCCATCGTGGCAATTGCAAATTCAAATATAAATGTAGTTGGAGCAGACTTAGTAGAAGTAGCTCCTGTCTACGACCATAGTGATCAAACGCCAGTCGCAGCAAGCAAATTCGTGCGGGAAATGCTGCTCGGTTGGGTGAAATAAAAGTAAAGCCGACTGTTTAGACCTGGTGACTAAGGTTCTTTCCTGCAAAAGGTGCTTTTTACCTTTTGGCAGGGAAGGTTCTTAGACGCAAAGGTCTAGGAGGCGTAACTGGATAGAATAAAAGCGGAATCGGCTTGCTCAGAATGTGAGGGGGATGGAGCTTCAGACATAGAGGCGTTTTTTGCCTCGAAGGAAGAAGCGAAGCCACCGATCATTCTAGCCGCTCTAGCTGGATAAAGTAAGAGCCTCCTATATGATTAGGGGGCCCTTACTTTATCGTTATGTGTTGGTAAGTCGATATGTCTTGTTGAATCGTCGATATAATTTCATTTACCATCACACAACACAAAAAAGAGTTATCCTCAAACGATGAGAATAACTCTTTTTCTTATGCTACTTTCTCTTCCGAAGTAATGCCACGAATTTCATCAGCAGAACGAATTGGATATTTACGGAACACGATTGATCCGATGTATCCAACAATCGTGGTAACGATTCCACATAATACAGCAGCAATCGTTACTTTTACAACGTCATTAAACCCGAATAAGACAAGAAGTCCTGGGATTGGTGATGCTGTTCCTGGTGCATTATTAACGAGCTGGAAAAGAGATGTAATAATACCAGCAAGCGCACCGCCAACGAAGTTTGTCGCATAAATTGGAATTGGATTTGCTGAAACAACATCCGCTTGTGTTAAAGGCTCGATTGCTACAGCGATTGTGTCTTTCTTTGAGCAAATTTTTAATCGCTTAAAGAAAATAAAGTTCATTGGGGCTGAGGCTGCTACGGCAAGACTACCAATCGCCATTGGTAAACCTGTTAATCCAAGCATTGCAGTTAGTGCCATAGAACTTAATGGAGAGGTAGAAATAACTGTGATTAATCCACCAAGCATAATGCCCATAATGATAGGACTTTCTGTAGTTGCAACTGAAATCATAGAGCCGATTTTACCGAGCGTTGCGTTCACGAGCGGATCCATAAGCATTGCCATTCCTCGTGAGATTGGTGCAGCAATAAATAAAATTGCTAAAAACTCTACACCAGCTGGTAATTTCTTTTCGAGAAATTTCACGACGAAAGCACAAACGTATCCAGCGAAAAATCCTGGTAAAATACCGAATCCACTAGTAGCGATACCGATTAAAACAGCATATACAGGTGAAACACCGATTGCTAGTGCGACTAAAATTGCTGCTGCGACACCGCTCATACTACCAGAAGCTTCTCCTACTGATTGTAGAAAGTCATTATGAAACATTTCTCCACCGATATAACGGTGAAATGCTTCAATAAGAAAACTTGCGATTGCTGCATTAGCTAAAGCACCCATTGCTTTCATGCCGTAAGGAGCACGGTAACTAAAAAGTGTAAATAGACAAAGTACAACAAGTAATAGTGCTAAACCTTGCAAGATAGCCATTTGAAAACTGTCTCCTTTGATTTTTATAATAAAAATTTGTATCATTCAATAATAATATAAATTTTCATGAAACGGAAAAAATTTTTATTGGGAAATTGCTATAAGGTGAAAATGCCTTACAATAATGTAAGGAAAGTGTAAGGTGTTTAGATAGAGTATAGTATGGCATTTTTCGTATAATACAAGTATAGATATATGACTAGGGAAAAAGAAGTGCAAACAGGAGGCGCATGTATGAAATTGGTAATTAAAGTTTTAGTTGTATTCGCCATTATTCTAGGTGGAACAGCGTATTATTTGAACACAAAAACAGAAGGTGTACATGCTTTTGTAGACAACTTCTTTTCAAATAAAGAAATACAAGATTATTATGCGGTTATAGATAAAGGTGAGAAAAAAGACGGAGAATACTTATATACTTTTAAAGGGTATACAGAAGACGGAAAGTTACAAGTTGTGAAAAGAATGATGAACCGTGAATTGCATACAGGGGCGTTTATAAAAATTTATGCAAAAGGTATGCAAGGAAAAGGATGGGCTGAAATCCCGAAAGAATCAATTCCGCAAAAAGCATTGGAAAAAATAGAAAAACCATAAAAGGAGCGACTTATTCGCTCCTTTTTTAGTGTGTCAAAATAGTGATAGATGTCTTTTCTTTGTTAGAAATGATTTTTGCACGTCCACCAATTGGGAAAGTGAAAATTGGGGTTGTATGCCCGAAACTTGCGTTTGCAATGATAGGGATATGTGCAAGTTCAGGCTTTGATGTAATCATTTCTTGAATGTCTTCTATCGCGCATTCTGCACCTTTTTGCATCTTTCCTATAACGATGCCTTTTACGTACTCAAAATCTTGTTGCTGCATAAGGGAATGTAAATAACGATCAAAGGTTTTAAGAGTAGCTTTTCCAGTTAAGCTATCCTCCTCAAGAAATAAAATTTTATCCTTTAAATTTGGCATATATGGTGTACCTTGCAGTAAATTCAATGTGCTCATATTACCACCGATAATTTCTCCAGTTGCTTCGCCCTCATGAATTGCAACATATCCATCATTTTTAATAAATTCTCGGTTTTCTTGATCTACATACCAAGAATCATCACTCCACGTTTCAGATGGCAAGACTTCAATAGGTTCAATAGAAGTTAAGCATTTTAAAAAGTAATCAGTCGTATACTCGAGCCCTTTCTCCATTCCAAAAGAAGAAAAGTGGGGTCCTGAATATGTAACGAGTCCAGTTTTTGTGTAAATTGCATTATTTAATGCGGTGATATCGGAATAGCCACAGAAAAATTTAGGGTTTTCGCGAATTAAATCGTAATCGAGATGTTTTAATAAGCCGTTAGAGTTGTATCCGCCAAGTGTTGTTAAAATGGCTTTTACATTTGGGTCTCTAAATGCTTCGTGAAGGTCTTGAACGCGTGAAGAAATAGAGGAAGAAGCAAATCGATCTATCTCATCAGCATATGTTGAGAATGTGACTTGAAAACCCATGTCGGTTAATCTTTTTATAGCAAGTTCTTGGTTCGGAGTTGAGACAATACTTAAACTACAAGATGGTGAAATAACTCTAATTTCATCACCTTTTTTCAATTTTGTTGGTAGCACTTAACTCACCTCTTTAAATGAAAGAATATTTAGATTTAAAAAATATTTTATCATATGAAATAAAGTGAAAGTGAATTATTTTTTGAAATGGAGTTTTCCTGATTTTTCAGCAGACAGACAGCGTCTTTTTTTGATATGATAGGAAAAGTGATTTATTATAAGTAGTATTTAATATCTATAACATTTGAAAGGTGTGCAAGACGTGGAGAAACAACTTGCAGGCTTGCCGGTACACGTTCATTTCGTAACAGAAATCCGTGAAGGGGCGAGGAAGGAAACCGTTGCTTTTGAAGCAAATGGTCAATACTATGTAAAAGGTCAAGGTACATATGTAACATTCCAAGAGCCGAACGAACAGGGCGAAGTGAAAACAATTATTAAAATTCAAGATGAACAAGTTCTCATTATGCGTTCAGGTGCTGTTTCAATGCGTCAAACGCATGTGAAAGGTGAATGGACAACTGGTACGTACACGAGTGAACTTGGTACGTTTGCATTGCAAACGAAAACTGATAACGTTCTTTTTAAATGGTCGGATGAAAAGAAAAAAGGACAACTTTTCTTAACGTACGCATTGCTTCTAAGTGAACAAGAAGCTGGCAGATATACAATTACACTTAATTTGAAGGAGGCAAAATAATGAATTCTTTAGAACAAGTAAAAGGATTAATTAAAGAAGAAATTCAAGCTGCTGTATTAAAGGCAGAATTAGCGACAGAAGAACAGATTCCAAACGTTGTATTAGAATCTCCAAAAGATAAAACAAATGGTGACTTCTCTACAAATATGGCAATGCAACTTGCACGCGTTGCGAAAAAAGCACCTCGTATGATTGCAGAAGAATTAGTTGCAAACTTCGATAAAGCAAAAGCTTCTATTGAAAAAATTGAAATCGCAGGTCCTGGTTTCATTAACTTCTACATGGATAATAGCTACTTAACAGACTTAATTCCAACAATCGTTAACGCTGGCGAAGCTTACGGTGAAACGAATACTGGTAAAGGTGAAAAAGTACAAGTTGAGTTCGTATCTGCGAATCCAACAGGTGACCTTCACTTAGGACATGCACGTGGTGCAGCAGTAGGTGACACTCTATGTAACCTATTAGCAAAAGCAGGGTACGATGTATCTCGTGAGTACTACATTAATGACGCTGGTAACCAAATTCATAACTTAGCTCTTTCTGTTGAAGCTCGTTACATGCAAGCTTTAGGCCTAGAGAAAGAAATGCCAGAAGACGGATACCATGGTGCGGATATCATTGGAATCGGTAAACGTTTAGCTGAAGAGTTTGGCGATCGTTATGCGAAAGCTGATGAAAAGGAAAGCTATGAATTCTACCGTGAGTACGGTTTAAAATATGAGTTAGCAAAACTTCAAAAAGACTTAGAAAGCTTCCGTGTTAAATTTGATGTGTGGTTCTCAGAAACATCATTATACAAAAACGGAAAAATCGATCAAGCTCTTGCTGTATTAAAAGAGCGTGAAGAAATCTTTGAAGAAGACGGCGCAACTTGGTTCCGTTCAATGACTTACGGCGATGACAAAAACCGTGTATTAATTAAAAACGATGGTTCTTACACATACTTAACGCCAGATATCGCGTATCACCGTGATAAATTAGAGCGTGGTTTCGATAAGTTAATTAACATTTGGGGTGCTGACCACCATGGTTACATTCCTCGTATGAAAGCTGCTATTCAAGCGCTAGGTTACGATAAAGATACGCTTGAAGTAGAAATCATCCAAATGGTACAACTATACCAAAACGGTGAGAAAATGAAGATGAGTAAGCGTACTGGTAAAGCAGTTACACTTCGTGAGCTTATGGAAGAAGTAGGCGTGGACGCAATGCGTTACTTCTTCGCAATGCGTAGTGGTGATTCTCATTTAGACTTCGATATGGACTTAGCTGTATCAAAATCTAATGAAAACCCAGTATACTATGCACAATACGCTCATGCTCGCGTATGCAGTATCCTTCGCCAAGGTGAAGAATTAGGATTAGCTACAGGCGGAGACGTGAACTACAAACTTGTTACTTCTGAGAAAGAAGTAGAGTTACTGAAAAAACTTGGTGAATTCCCAGCAGTAGTTGCGGATGCAGCACAAAAACGTCTACCACACCGCATTACAAACTATGCATTTGAATTAGCAGCGGCATTACACAGCTTCTACAATGCAGAAAAAGTATTAAACCAAGATAACTTAGAATTAAGTAAAGCTCGCTATGAGTTAATGAAAGCAGTACGCACTACACTTCAAAACGCATTAGCAATCGTAGGAGTATCTGCACCAGAAAAAATGTAATTAAGAAAAGCGGAAGCGGCTCGTTTAGAATAGGAGGGGGATGGAGCTCCTGACAGAGAGGCGTACTTTGCCTCGGAGGAAGGCGCGAAGCCACCGAGTATTCTAGCCGCTGGAGCTGGACAATAAAGAAAAGCGAAGCCGATTTTTCGCTTTCAGTAAAAGGCAATCACACGATGTTGTGATTGCCTTTTTGTATGGAAATAATAAAAAAATAAAATTTTATCAAACAAAAGGAGAATTTGCATCGTCTTATATAAATGACAGGAGGTTTCAGATGGAAGAAAAGGTAGAAGAATTAATTGATATATATAAGCAGCAAATATTTTCCTTATGCTATAAGTTAGCGAAGACGAAAGAAGACGCGGAAGATATTTTTCAAGAGACGTGGATAAAAGTTTTTTCATCGCAGCACCAACTTTCTTACGTGGAGAATTATAAAAAGTGGATTACTACAATTTGTGTTCGTACGTTTTATGATTTTTATCGCAAAAAGAAAAGATGGAAAGATCGTGTATTGGATTTATTTCATAAAGAAGATGGCGGAGAAATAGAGCATGCAGATGATGTGAATATATCAGAAGAATTTATTCAAAAAGTCGAAGCAGAAATGATACGAGAAGTTATACAGTTATTAAATGAAAAATATAAAACAGTGCTCGTACTCTACTACTATGAACAATATTCTTACAAAGAAATGAGTGAAATATTAAATATACCAATTGGCACGGTGAAATACCGCCTTAATTATGCGAAGAAGCAAATGCGAGAACATTTGGAGGGGTTCGTTTATGAAGGAAGATAAATTTGATCAAAAGATAAAAAGTAGTTTAGCAGGAGAGATGATTCCTAGCGAAGAGCTGATAAATAATACGAAGAAGGGCGTGCGAAATGCTCGGAAATTAGAGAAGAGATGGGTTATTTTCATTCATGCTATTTGGATGATTGTATTAACAGCCACCCTAGGGCAGTTTGTTAGTCATTTGGAACATAAAATATCTGTCATTATAACGATAGTTATTATGATGCACCTATACATTCCAATATATGTTGTCATACAGTCATTTTTAAAGAAGGAGTATAAATCACATGATAGAGTTCAATAATCCATTTGTAGTATTTGAGATAGCTGGGATTACAATGTTTTTGGCTTCTATAGCACTTTTAGTATGTGTAGCATCATGGGTGTATACAGATGCGAAAACGCGTGGAATAAGTAAGTGGTGGAGTGTTATAGCGATTGTATTGCCATTTTTTATTGGAGTTTTGTTATATATGATACGAAGAAGTAACAAGAAAATAGAAGGAGAGCATACAATGAAGGTTATGAAAAAACAAAAGATAACATTAGTTGTCATATTTGCAAGTGCGATGTTTGTATTACTGAGTGGCTTTGCTTTTCTTCAAACGTTAGATGATATGTGGAGAGCTGGTGATATATATTTAGAAAATGAGAAGCAAGGGGAGACAAGTTACGAGGTGAAATTCTCATCATGGGATATTGCTGGAAAAGATATTGAACTTGAGTATGCAAAAGATACAGAAGTAACATTTTCTTATGAGACAGATGCAAAACGTGGGAATTTATGCTTTAGCTTGTATGAAAGGCAAGGAGAAGGTATAAGAGAGTTAAAAGAGATCTGTGAATCGAAAACAGGTACTTTTAAAGCTACATTAAAAGCGAATGAAAAGTATGTATTTAATATAAGTGGTTTAATGGTGAAAGATGGTTTTGTAAAAGTGAATTGGGAAACAAAATAAAGGGCCTTGAGAAAGGCCCTTTATTTTATCGGATTGTATACGTAACCGAAAAGCTAACAGGACTATAGTAAACGTAAGGTGCATGAAATTGAACATACATATTTCCATCTGTTTTTGCAGTAAAAATTCGGCCGTAACCATCAGAATAACGTCCAATAAGGTTATGATTTGAGTCATAAACACTGTAACTAGGAGTTTTGCTGTTAGGATGAATTGTTAATTCTTGTCCTTTTTGAAGGAAAATAGGTTCTTGTTCAGAACTACCTCCAGTTTGCAAAGAATAAAATTTTGTAAAGCTTTGTTCTTGAGTAGCGGCAGAAGCCTTTATTTCAGGAATAAACGCGGTAGCACCAGTAATTCCTGCTAAAGTTAATGCACCTGCTAAAATCATTTTTTTCATAGTAGAAAAAGCCTCCTTATTAGTTGTAATCATTTTTGTTACAGTTAATATTGTATACGATAATGAGCAGGAGAAAATATGCTTTTATACATATATATTTTTCTCAATAAAATATCACCACTTTAAAGTAGGTGATTTTTGCTATAACTAATTGTTTTTCTTTTGGACTGACAAAAGAAGACGGATAAAGACTTTATTATATATTTTCTTTATTTTAATTAATTTGTATTGAGAAATAGAAAAGTGAAACCTGAATTATTTGCATATTTTTAATGAGGATATAGATGTTATTACTTTTAAAAGAAAGGTGGCTTTTTCTGAAAAAAATAAACATGTAATGTTGTGTAAATTAAGGAGAATGATATGAGGATGGTCAACCTTAGCCAGAATATAATATGTAAAATAGGATAATCGGTTAACCTAAAATAATGAAGTAAAAATAGGGAACAACAATTAACTATTGATTTTTGGTAACAATTCTAGAATAATAGACTATGGAAAAAATTTGTTGTTTTTTGGGGGAATTACAAAAAAGGTACATCTGTATTATTTATTGACGAAATGCTACTAGGGAATGTTGTAATTGCTTTAAATTATGTTATTACAATCAAGGTAAGTGTACTTAAAATTATAATCTATCTAACAACTAAGTAGGTAATCCTCAAAACTTCTTATTTATTCAAGGAGCCAGGGATTTGGTGCTAATCAACTTGATTTTTTAGATTCAATAAAAATAATGAGGAGATATACACCTCTTATTTTTGGTTTAACATCATTTATATATATATTAATACATAAATGTATATAAGTATATATAAATGTTTTATTATCCGTAAAGAAATTAAAAATTTTTAGCGGATAGATGATATGTAGGTTTATTTTAATTTTTTGACATAGCTTTAGAATCAGATACATCAAGAGAAACCCTTTTTCACGACACCTATTTATATACTCCAAAAATGAAAAGACTGATTCTCGTATTTCTGCAAAATTCACATGAAATCAGTTGAAAATCACAATCATTTTTATTTACCCCAAACTTGTTCCGCTTTATTCAGATTTGGAGACTATTTCTTTTATCTTCATAGACAAACAATACTTCGTCCGTAATATTTTAACTCGCTCCACATTTATAAGCTTTTTTGTTGATATGCTTAATTAGACTATAATCCTTAATTTTCGTTGTTTTTTCAGAACGATAAGTATGGGAGTTGATAGGATGCATATTTGCTGTGAAGTAGTTAGTCTATGTTTGCCCGCACTAAAGTCTTTTACACACATAATAATTATTTTATAATCCCTAAGGCACAAAAGAAGAATGGTTGTCATGTATTACGTTATCTGTAACCTATATGTATTTATTATTTAAACTTCGTTATCAAAGTTTATCTATATTCCTATTAAAAATATAGGTCAAAAGTACATAATTGTAGGCATGTTGAAAATGTTAGATGGACTTATAAAAAATCGAGTTTCAAGTTGTTAAGTAGTAGTGAAGGAGGGAAGAAATCATAGTAGCTATTCAAAATACGCAGGTGAAATAGTTGGATAACAGAATTTTCGTTATAACATGTTTGTGCCAGAAACTATTTATATTTCAAATTATGAGGAGGCTAACATAGAGTATGTATTTAAAGAGAATAACTTCGATTTTTTCGATTATAATGATTTTTATGTTTACTATAGGTCAAAGTCTTTTACCTATAGTAGCAAATGCACAAGAATTAAATACATTAGGACTTGTGGATAGTTTTAAGATTGATAAAACAGACCTTTATGTCGGACAACGGACTAAAGTAACTGTAAACTTTAGTGAAAAAGATGGCCTTAAGCTGAAGCCTGGAGACACACTAACATTAACACTGCCTCCAGAATTAAAAGGATTAGATAAAGAGTTTCCATTAGATGACTATGGTACTTGTAAAGTCACTGGAGGTACTGTGGTATGTACGTTTAACGATAAAGTGAGTACACATCAAAATATTAAAGGGTATTTAAACTTTTTCGTGGAAGCTGCTAATGTAGGGACGGATGAAAAGAAAGAGATTGAAACCAATTTCGGTACAAATGTAGATAAGCAGTCTGTAACAATTACCGGCCCAAGCGGTGGAGGGGGTACAGATCCTGGAAAGCCACCGTTTTTTTATAAAACTGGTGATATGAACTCGGGTAAGGACGATGAAGTACGTTGGTTCTTGAATATAAACTTAGCTAAAGAAGAGCTAAGTCGTGATATTGTCGTGACTGATAATTTACAAGAAGGTCAAACACTTAATAAGGATAGTTTCTATATAAGTATAGATGATAATCTAGGTCGTCGATCTTTAACGCTACAAGAGTTTGAACAGCAAGGTTACGGAAAGATTACTTTTACTGGAGACAGATCATTTAAAGTTGTGCTTAATAAGGATAAAGCACGTCTTGCTGCCTTTACGATTGGTTATACATCCACTATAACGGAAGCCGGGAAGAAGCAAGATTTCTTTAAGAATGATTATACGATTGATTACCAAGTTTTAAACGGAGAACCAGTTACTGAATCGGGTACTCATCCAGTCGAAAATATGACAGCTGGCGGTGGTGCTGAAGGTAACGTGACTCCAAGAGGAACACTAAAAATTGTGAAGCATATTGAAGGGGATGAAGAAAAAGTAATCCCAAATGTTTCGTTTAAGTTATATAAAGAGTCTAATGAACAAGTTGGAGATGTATATACAACAGATGAAAAAGGGATAATTGAAATCCCTAATTTACAACCAGGTAAATATTATGTGCAAGAAGTTTCGGCTCCAGACTATGTTGATTTCGATCCTCAAGCAAAAATAATTTTTGAAGTTAAATCAGATGCTGTAAATGGAGTTAAGTTGCCAATTCCAAATAAAGTGAAAACTACATCTATTGCAGGGACGAAGACGTGGAAAGGCGATAACGAGAAAGACCGTCCAAGTTCAATCAAAGTAGAGTTACTACAAAATGAGAAAGTAGTAGACACGAAAGAAGTAACAGCGGCAGATGGTTGGAAGTACAAATTTGACAACCTACCAGCATATGATGCAAATGGAGTAGCATACAAGTATGAAGTAAAAGAACAACCGATAGATGGATACACAACAGAAGTAAATGGTTATGACATTACAAATACAAAAGTGGTACAAACAACTAAGGTAGAAGGAACAAAAACATGGAAGGACGGAAATGCGCAAAGTCGTCCAACGATGATTAAAGTAGACTTACTACAAAATGGTACAGTGATTGCGACGCAAGAAGTAAGCGAAGCAACAGGCTGGAAATATGAATTTAAAGATTTGGCAATAAACGATGTAGCCGGAAAAGCATATAAGTATGAAGTGAAAGAACAACCGGTAGATGGATATGAATCCAAAGTAAATGGTTATGACATCACGAATACAAAAGTAGGCAAGACATCAGTTGCAGGAACGAAGACGTGGAAAGGTGGCACAGAGGAAGAGCGTAAAGCCATCAAAGTAGACCTACTACAAAACGGTACAGTGATTGCGACACAAGAAGTAAGCAAAGAAACAGGTTGGAAGTATGAATTTAAAGATTTAGTAGCGTTCGATGAAAATGGAAAAGCATACAAGTATGAAGTGAAGGAACAACCGGTAGATGGATATGAATCAAAAGTGAATGGTTATGACATCACGAATACAAAAGTAGGCGAAACGAAAGTAGAAGGAACGAAAACATGGAACGACGATAACGCAAAAGATCGTCCGGAAATGATCAAAGTAGATCTTTTACAAAACGGTAAAGTAGTGGATACAAAAGATGTAACAGTGGCAACAAATTGGAAGTATACGTTTGAAAAACTCCAAGCATACGATGCAAACGGAGCAGCGTACAAGTATACAGTGAAAGAACAGGCAGTACCAGGATATGAATCCAAAGTAAATGGTACTGACATCACAAATACAAAAGTAGGCGAAACGAAAGTAGAAGGAACGAAAACATGGAACGACGATAACGCGAAAGATCGTCCGGAAATGATCAAAGTAGATCTTTTACAAAACGGTAAAGTAGTAGACACAAAAGAAGTAACAGCGGCAACAGAATGGAAGTACACATTTGAAAAGCTCCGAGCATACGATGCAAACGGAGTGGCATACAAGTATGAAGTGAAAGAACAAGCAGTACCAGGATATGAATCTAAAGTAAGTGGTACTGACATCACAAATACAAAAGTAGGCAAAACAAAAGTAGAAGGAACGAAGACATGGAACGACGGAAATGCAACAGACCGTCCGACGATGATCAAAGTAGACTTACTACAAAACGGGAATGTGATTCAAACACACGACGTACTAGCAGTAATGGGTTGGAAATATATATTCGCAGATTTAGCAGCGTATGATGCGGAAGGAAAGCCTTACGAGTATGAAGTGAAAGAACAAGCAGTACCAGGATATGAATCCAAAGTAAGTGGTACTGACATCATAAATACAAAAGTAGGTCAAACAAAAGTAGAAGGAACGAAGACATGGAAAGATGATAACGCAACAGATCGTCCGGAAATGATTAAATGGTACAGTGATTGCGACGCAAGAGGTAAACAAAGCAACAGACTGGAAATACGAATTCAAAGATTTAGAAGCGTATGATGAAAATGGAGTAGCGTATAAGTATGAAGTGAAGGAACAAGCGGTGGCAGGATATGAATCCAAAGTAAATGGTACTGACATCACAAATACAAAAGTAGGCAAAACAAAAGTAGAAGGAAAGAAAACATGGAAAGACGATAACGCGAAAGATCGTCCGGAAATGATTAAGGTAGACCTTTTACAAAATGGTACAGTGATTGCGATGCAAGAAGTAAGCAAAGCAACAGGCTGGAAATACGAATTCAAAGATTTAGCAGCGTATGATGCAGAAGGAAAGGCATACAAGTATGAAGTGAAAGAGCAAACAGTACCAGGATATGAATCCCAAGTAAGTGGTACTGACATCACAAATACAAAAGTAGGCAAAACAAAAGTAGAAGGAACGAAGACATGGAACGATGGAAATGCAACAGACCGTCCGACGATGATTAAAGTAGACTTACTACAAAACGGGAACGTGATTCAAACACACGACGTACTAGCAGTAATGGGTTGGAAATATATATTCGCGGATCTAGAAGCATATGATGCGGAAGGAAAGGCTTACGAGTATACAGTAAAAGAACAGCCAGTACCAGGATATGAATCCAAAGTAAGTGGTACTGATATCACAAATACAAAAGTAGGTCAAACAAAAGTAGAAGGAACGAAGACATGGAAAGATGATAACGCAACAGATCGTCCGGAAATGATTAAAGTAGATCTTTTACAAAATGGTACAGTGATTGCGACGCAAGAAGTAAGCAAAGCAACAGGTTGGAAATATGAATTTAAAGATTTAGCAGCGTATGATGTAAACGGAGTAGCTTATAAGTATGAAGTGAAGGAACAACCGGTAGCAGGATATGAATCCAAAGTAAGAGGTTATGACATCACAAATACAAAAGTAGGCGAAACAAAGGTAGAAGGAACGAAAACGTGGAACGATAACAATGCAACAGATCGTCCAAGCACAATCAAAGTAGACTTACTACAAAACGATAGAGTAATTGACACGAAAGAAGTAAGTAAAGCAACAGAATGGAAGTACACATTTGAAAAGCTCCAAGCATACGATGCAAACGGAGTGGCATACAAGTATGAAGTGAAGGAACAGCCAGTAGCAGGATATGAATCTAAAGTAAGTGGTACTGATATCACAAATACAAAAGTAGGGCAAACAAAAGTAGAAGGAACAAAGACATGGAAAGACGATAACGCGAAAGATCGTCCGGAAATGATTAAAGTAGACCTTTACAAAATGGTACAGTGATTGCGACGCAAGAAGTAAGCAAAGCAACAGGTTGGAAATATGAATTTAAAGATTTAGCAGCGTATGATGTAAACGGAGTAGCTTATAAGTATGAAGTGAAGGAACAACCGGTAGCAGGATATGAATCCAAAGTAAGAGGTTATGACATCACAAATACAAAAGTAGGCGAAACAAAGGTAGAAGGAACGAAAACGTGGAACGATAACAATGCAACAGATCGTCCAAGCACAATCAAAGTAGACTTACTACAAAACGATAGAGTAATTGACACGAAAGAAGTAAGTAAAGCAACAGAATGGAAGTACACATTTGAAAAGCTCCAAGCATACGATGCAAACGGAGTGGCATACAAGTATGAAGTGAAGGAACAGCCAGTAGCAGGATATGAATCTAAAGTAAGTGGTACTGATATCACAAATACAAAAGTAGGGCAAACAAAAGTAGAAGGAACAAAGACATGGAAAGACGATAACGCGGAAGATCGTCCGGAAATGATTAAAGTAGACCTTTTACAAAATGGTACAGTGATTGCGACGCAAGAGGTAAACAAAGCAACAGACTGGAAATACGAATTCAAAGATTTAGAAGCGTATGATGAAAATGGAGTAGCGTATAAGTATGAAGTGAAGGAACAAGCGGTGGCAGGATATGAATCCAAAGTAAATGGTACTGACATCACAAATACAAAAGTAGGCGAAACGAAAGTAGAAGGAACGAAAACATGGAACGACGATAACGCGAAAGATCGTCCGGAAATGATCAAAGTAGATCTTTTACAAAACGGTAAAGTAGTAGACACAAAAGAAGTAACAGCGGCAACAGAATGGAAGTACACATTTGAAAAGCTCCGAGCATACGATGCAAACGGAGTGGCATACAAGTATGAAGTGAAAGAACAAGCAGTACCAGGATATGAATCTAAAGTAAGTGGTACTGACATCACAAATACAAAAGTAGGCAAAACAAAAGTAGAAGGAACGAAGACATGGAACGACGGAAATGCAACAGACCGTCCGACGATGATCAAAGTAGACTTACTACAAAACGGGAATGTGATTCAAACACACGACGTACTAGCAGTAATGGGTTGGAAATATATATTCGCAGATTTAGCAGCGTATGATGCGGAAGGAAAGCCTTACGAGTATGAAGTGAAAGAACAAGCAGTACCAGGATATGAATCCAAAGTAAGTGGTACTGACATCATAAATACAAAAGTAGGTCAAACAAAAGTAGAAGGAACGAAGACATGGAAAGATGATAACGCAACAGATCGTCCGGAAATGATTAAAATAGACCTTTTACAAAATGGTACAGTGATTGCGACGCAAGAAGTAAGCAAAGCAACAGATTGGAAATATGAATTCAAAGATTTGGCAGCGTATGATGTAAACGGAGTAGCGTATAAGTATGAAGTGAAGGAACAACCGATAGCAGGATATAAATCCAAAGTGAACGGTTATGACATCACAAATACAAAAGTAGGCGAAACGAAAGTAGAAGGAACAAAGACATGGAACGATAACAATGCAACAGATCGTCCAAGCTCGATTAAAGTAGACTTACTACAAAACGGTAAAGTAATTGACACGAAAGAAGTAAGTAAAGCAACAAATTGGAAGTACACGTTTGAAAAGCTCCAAGCATATGATGCAAACGGAGTGGCATACAAGTATGAAGTGAAAGAACAGCCAGTAGCAGGATATGAATCTAAAGTAAGTGGTACTGATATCACAAATACAAAAGTAGGTCAAACAAAAGTAGAAGGAACAAAGACATGGAAAGACGATAACGCGGAAGATCGTCCGGAAATGATTAAAGTAGACCTTTTACAAAATGGTACAGTGATTGCGACGCAAGAGGTAAACAAAGCAACAGACTGGAAATACGAATTCAAAGATTTAGAAGCGTATGATGAAAATGGAGTAGCGTATAAGTATGAAGTGAAGGAACAAGCGGTGGCAGGATATGAATCCAAAGTAAATGGTACTGACATCACAAATACAAAAGTAGGCGAAACAAAAGTAGAAGGAACGAAAACATGGAAAGACGATAACGCAACAGATCGTCCGGAAATGATTAAAGTAGACCTTTTACAAAATGGTAAAGTAGTAGATACAAAAGAAGTAACAGTAGAAACAAACTGGAAGTATACGTTTGAAAAGCTCCAAGCATACGATGAAAATGGAGTAGCGTACAAGTATGAAGTGAAGGAACAACCGGTAGCAGGATATGAATCCAAAGTAAGTGGTACTGATATCACGAATACAAAAGTAGCGAAATTGACAGTAGAAGGAACAAAAACGTGGAACGATAACCAAGCAACAGATCGTCCAAGCTCGATTAAAGTAGACCTTTTACAAAATGGTAAAGTAATAGATACAAAAGAAGTAACAGCGGCAACAAACTGGAAATATGCATTCGCGGATTTAGAAGCATATGATGAAAATGGAGTAGCGTACAAGTATGAAGTGAAGGAACAGCCGGTAACGGGATACGAATCTGACGTACACGGTTATGACATCACAAATACAAAAGTAGGCGAAACAAAAGTAGAAGGAACGAAGACATGGAACGATAACCAAGCAACAGATCGTCCAACAATGATCAAAGTAGACCTTTTACAAGATGGTAAAGTAGTAGATACAAAAGAAGTAACAGCAGAAACAAATTGGAAGTACACGTTTGAAAAGCTCCAAGCTTACGATGCAAAAGGTAAGGCATATAAGTATGAAGTGAAAGAACAGCCAGTAGCTGGATATGAATCCAAAGTAAAAGGTTATGACATCACGAATACAAAAGTAGGCGAAACGAAAGTAGAAGGAACAAAAACGTGGAACGATAACAATGCAACAGATCGTCCAAGCTCGATTAAAGTAGACTTACTACAAAACGGTAAAGTAGTAGATACAAAAGAAGTAACAGCAGAAACAAACTGGAAGTACACGTTTGAAAAGCTCCAAGCTTACGATGCAGAAGGTAAGGCATACAAGTACGAAGTGAAGGAACAGCAAGTACCAGGATATGAATCAAAGGTAAATGGTACTGACATCACAAATACAAAAGTAGGCAAAACAAAAGTAGAAGGAAAGAAAACATGGAAAGACGATAACGCGAAAGATCGTCCGGAAATGATTAAGGTAGACCTTTTACAAAATGGTACAGTGATTGCGATGCAAGAAGTAAGCAAAGCAACAGGCTGGAAATACGAATTCAAAGATTTAGCAGCGTATGATGCAGAAGGAAAGGCATACAAGTATGAAGTGAAAGAGCAAACAGTACCAGGATATGAATCCCAAGTAAGTGGTACTGACATCACAAATACAAAAGTAGGCGAAACAAAAGTAGAAGGAACAAAAACGTGGAACGATAATAACGCAACAGATCGTCCGGAAATGATCAAAGTAGATCTTTTACAAAACGGTAAAGTAGTAGATACAAAAGAAGTAACAGGGGCAACAGAATGGAAGTACACGTTTGAAAAACTCCAAGCTTACGATGCAGAAGGAAAGGCATACAAGTATGAAGTGAAAGAACAAGCAGTTGAAGGATATAAATCCAAAGTAAACGGTTATGACATCACAAATACAAAAGTAGGCGAAACGAAAGTAGAAGGAACAAAGACATGGAACGATAACAATGCAACAGATCGTCCAAGCTCGATTAAAGTAGACTTACTACAAAACGGTAAAGTAATTGACACGAAAGAAGTAAGTAAAGCAACAAATTGGAAGTACACGTTTGAAAAACTCCAAGCATACGATACAAACGGAGTAGCGTACAAGTATGAAGTGAAAGAACAGGCAGTACCAGGATATGAATCAAAAGTAAATGGTACTGACATCACGAATACAAAAATAGGCGAAACAAAAGTAGAAGGAACGAAAACGTGGAACGATGATAACGCAACAGATCGTCCGGAAATGATTAAAGTAGACCTTTTACAAAATGGTACAGTGATTGCGACGCAAGAAGTAAGCAAAGCAACAGAATGGAAATATGAATTTAAAGATTTAGCAGCGTATGATGCAAACGGAGTAGCGTACAAGTATGAAGTGAAGGAACAACCAGTAGCAGGATATGAATCCGAAGTAAATGGTACTGACATCACAAATACAAAAGTAGGCGAAACAAAGGTAGAAGGAACGAAGACGTGGAACGATAACAATGCAACAGATCGTCCAAGTTCAATTAAAGTAGATTTACTACAAAACGGTAAAGTAGTAGACACAAAAGAAGTAACAGCAGAAACAAACTGGAAGTACACGTTTGAAAAGCTCCAAGCATATGATGCAAACGGAGTAGCGTACAAGTATGAAGTGAAGGAACAACCGGTAGACGGATACAAATCCGAAGTAAACGGTTATGACATCACGAATACAAAAGTAGGCGAAACAAAAGTAGAAGGAACAAAAACGTGGAACGATAACAATGCAACAGATCGTCCAAGTTCGATTAAAGTAGACTTACTACAAAACGGTAAAGTAGTAGACACAAAAGAAGTAACAGCAAAAACAAACTGGAAGTACACGTTTGAAAAGCTCCAAGCATACGATGAAAATGGAGTAGCGTACAAGTATGAAGTGAAGGAACAACCAGTAGCTGGGTATGAATCCAAAGTAAAAGGTTATGACATCACAAATACAAAAATCAAGGACGAGCCAAATGTAGATCCGAAAGATCCAAGCACAGATCCGAAAGATCCAAAAGATCCAAGTACAGATCCGAAAAATCCAAACACAAATACAGGCAACAATAGCGATTCAAAAGTTCCACCTACTACAGAAAATGATAAGCCAACATTACTTCCTAACACAGGTGGAACATCAGCAGGAATGAGTTCAATTCTTGGAGGTATGGTATTGTTCCTTTTAGGTGGAATCCTACTCGCTCGTCAGCGAATTAAATAATAAAAAAGCTTTAGATTATTGATTACACTGTAATCTGAGTAGCTGACAAATTAAAAAATTACTATTGATATTGCTCCCTTTAGGTAAGTATTCAAAAACACTTCACAATAAGGTGAAGGGAAGAATGCAACCTGAAGGGTTTTTTTTATAGAAAAAAGGGAACAATTTCAAGGTGGACTCAATCAGTGGCTCTAAAACGATAACAAAACCGTTTTTAAGAAGCCCATTATCATTGGACCATAAGCTTAGAGCGTGGTATCTCATGTAATTTAAGGTCAATGCTATGTTTCATTAAGTTTTGGATGAATGCATAGCCATTTTTATGGCTAATTTAGAAATAGCATATTGTAAAGCTTTGTTCTTGAGTAGCTGATGCAACGTTTATTTTAGGAATGAAGGCATTAGTTCCTGAAGTTCAAGTTAACACAACTGCAAGAGCACCTTTTTATAATTGAAAAATCTTCTCATTAGATGTAATCAATAGTATTTAAATTTTTTATTCTACATAATGCTATGTGATTTATATATTTTATTTATATATTACGATTTTAATTATACACCATAATACCATGTAATGAATATGCTTTTATGCATATTTATTTTTTCTTAATAAATAGCCACCGATTAATCGGTGGCTTGAAATAGTATTAAGCGGCTTTCTCTCCTGTTTTTACGGTGGATTGAAGGCTATTATAGACACCTGTACCAATAACCTCTAATGCCATTTTCATACGTTCAGGTGAAATGTTCTCAAATACGTTATCTTGAGGTGTGTGATATACCTTCTCGATATGATAGATTAATGGATTCCAGCTATCGACACCCATCCAAATAAATAGAGCAGCAGGAATACCAACTTCAGCAAATGGTACGTGATCACTAGAGCCGAATTTTCCTTGCAGTACGAGGTCATTATTTAACTGTTTACCTGCTTGCAAGGCTGCGTCTGTTACAAGGTTTGGAGAACCGTTAGGCGTCATAGCATATAAATTCTTTGCTTTATCGTAATTTGTTGCAACCATGTCTGCGTTAAAGACACCTAAAATTCGATCGCGTTCTTTTTGGGACAGACTATTAACATAATAATCGGAGCCAAGTAAGCCAGTTTCCTCAGAACCAAAAGCAATAAAGCGAATTTCTTTATCAGTTTCTACATTTTGAAAAGCACGAGCTAACTCTAATACTAATCCTGTACCAGAAGCATTATCGTTTGCTCCAGGTGCTCCAACGACACTATCATAGTGCGAACTTACAACGACAGCTTTTTCATTACCTGTACTGTTTTTTGGTTTCTTTTTAGCAATAACATTTAGAGATGTTAAATTAGATTCATGTCTTGCTTTTAGGGAAAGAATTGTTGTCCCTTTTTTAGCGATTTCTTCTTTAAATGCATTTCCTTGCGCATAAGCAAGACCAAAGACAGGGATAGACTGCTTTTTCGTTAGGCGGGGATTGAAAGTTTGTCCGTAGTTCCCACGTCCACCAATTAAACTGTATAAAAGAACACCTTTTGCTCCTTTGCTAACAGCATTTTCAACTTGTTTATTATAGTCTGCAACTGTTGTTCCTCTTTCGAATAGAACAATTTTTCCATTTACTTCATTTGGGATATCCTCTAATTTTGTCCCACCTTGAACAAAGATAAGAGGAGCTGTAACAGCTTCTGTAGAAATTAGTGCGTTAGGGGCAGCACCAGCTTGCCAATTACGCTTTGTGGATAATGGTGATTCAATAAAGCCAACGTATTGATCAGGCACTTGAAATGGTTGATATTCTACTTCATAGCCCATTGATTTAAGTTGCATACCAACGTAGCGCGAAGCCCATTCTTCTGATTTTGTTCCACCAGGGCGAGGACCAATTGTTTCGGATAAGAAACGGATATGTTCGATAGCGCGGCTTGCATCAACTTGTTTTGTGATAGATGAAGTCTGTGTGATTTCTGAAGTGGAATCAGCTTTGGCTTGTCCAATCGGAGCTAAGCTAACAGCGAGTGATACAGCAAGCAAAGAGCTTACTATTTTTTGTTTTAAAGATTTTTTCATTTTTTCCTCTCCTATTCTTCTATTCTCTCTGACTGACAAAAGAAGACGGATAACGACTTCATTTTACCCTTGTTTTTATTATTTTTCAATATTCTGACATTGAGAAACAAAAAACTCTATATGCATATTTGCATATTTTTGACGGAGATATGTATGCTATCATTTTAAATGAAGGTTCGCTTTCTGTTTGGAAAGCTCCTACATTGCATGAATCTAGTGTACCCAAACTTTAGATTATGTAGAGAAAAGAATCCACTGTAGGGTTTCTTTTCTCGTGTTTGAATCATGTGATGATAAATATGTTTCCGCATTTCATAATTATCATCAGTGATATATGTAAGGCATCCATATGAAAATACGAGGCTGTTCAAAGGTTTTCCGTACTTTTGGACAGCCTCACCCCGTTAAAAGAACGATACTCTATGTATCGTTCTTTTTTTGCATAAAAAAACCCCCAATCAAATGTTCATTTGATTGGGGGTGAAAAACTATTAATAATATTTTTTTCGTTTTGTAGCTAAAATACTTAACAATCCAGCTAGTAGAAGTACGATACCTACTGTTTGGGTAGGATCTTTTTTGTGACCTGTATTTGGAAGTTCTTTACCCGTATTTCGGTCATCTGGCTGTTTGTTTGTATGTGTTTCAGGATTTCCTTTTTCTAGCTCTTCGGAAGTTTCTTTACCATGTGTTTCAGGATTTCCTTTTTCTAGTTCTTCGGAAGTTTCTTTTCCTGTTTCCTCTTCTTTATTCGGAGGAGTGATTGGTTTATCATCTCCACCTGATGAAGAATCAATCTTTTTATTTGAGACTGTAATTTGTAGTGGTGCAGCTTGAGCTTTTTCAATTATAAAGCTTATTGGTGATGCATCTAATTGATAGCCAGTAGGAGCCTTTGTTTCCACTAATTGATAATTACCAGGTTTCAAATCATTTACGATTAATTTGCCATGTCGGTCTGTTTTTAAACCTTCTCGTACTACTTTTCCATCTTGATCTAAAATATTGAAAATGGCACCTTCAAGTGTTCCGTGGTGCTCAATATCAACTTTAGTTAACTCCATTGAACCTGTTGTTAAACTATTTAAAGCTGTAACAGAAGTAACTTGAGATTGTCCTTTCGTAATTGTGAAAGGAATTGGCTTAGCGCTTAAATCGTATCCAGTAGGAGCCTTCGTTTCAATAAACTGATAGTCTCCCGGACGTAAATCAGAAACAGAAATTTTTCCATCTTTATTAGTAGTTAAATCAGAACGAATGTCGTTTCCGTTCATATCAACGATTTTAAAGATAGCTCCTTCAAGAGTAGAGCCGTCGATGTCATCGACTTTAGTTAATTCAACAGCGCCTTTAGTTAAGCTATTCGTAGCAGTAACAGAAGCTGTAGCTGTTTGGCTCTTTTCAACAGTAAACTTGATAGGGTTTGGATTTAAGTCGTAATGCTTAGGAGCTTTCGTTTCAATAAACTGATAATCTCCTGGACGTAAATCAGAAACAGAAATTTTTCCATCTTTATTAGTAGTTAAATCAGAACGAATGTCGTTTCCGTTCGTATCAACGATTTTAAAGATAGCTCCTTCAAGAGTAGAGCCGTCGATGTCATCGACTTTAGAAAGTTCAACAGCGCCCGTAATTAAGCTATTTGTAGCAGTAACGGAAGCGATTTTTTCTTGTCCTTTTTTAACTGTGAATTTAATAGGTGTTTCGTTTAAGTCATAGTGCTTAGGAGCTTTTGTTTCGATAAACTCATAGTCTCCTGGCGGTAATTCATCCACAACTAAACGGCCATTTTTATCAGTAGTTAAATCGGTACGAACATCGTGTCCATCCTTATTAACAATTTTAAATACTGCACCTTCAAGTGTTGTGTTTTCTTCAACATCATCAACTTTAATTAACTCCACACTACCTTTCGTTAAGCTGTTAGTAGCTGTAACGAAGACGTGTTTTGTTTGACTTCTTTCAATTGTGAACTTAATAGGATTTTCATTTAAGTCATAATGTTTTGGAGCTTTTGTTTCAATAAATTGATAGTCTCCAGGTTGTAAGTCTTTAGCGATGATTTTTCCGTCTTTATTGGTAACTAAATTCGAACGAATGTCGTTTCCGTTCAGATCAGTAATTTTAAATACCGCACCTTCCAGTGTTTCTTTCGCATCTAAAGAATCAACTTTCGTTAATTCAACGCCACCCTTAGTTAAGCCATTTTTAGCAGTAACAGAAACGTGAGCTGTTTGGCTTTTCTCGATAGTGAAAGGAATCGGTGTTTTATTTAAATCATAATCTTTCGGAGCTTTCGTTTCAACGAATTGATAATCTCCTGGTCGTAAATTAGAAGCAGAAACTTTCCCGTCTTTATCAGTAGTTAAATTCGTGCGAACAACTTTCCCTTTCGCATCAATGATGTTAAATACTGCATCAGAAAGTTTTGTATCTGGATTTATATCATCCACTTTAATTAACTCTACAGCACCTTCAATTAAGCTGTTCTTAGCAGTGACTTGTAACTTCTCTGCTTGGCTTTTCTCAATTGTAAATTTAATTGGTGTAGCATCTAGTTTATAGTGCTTAGGAGCTGTTGTTTCAATAAATTGATAGTCTCCAGGATGTAAATCAAGAATAGAAACTTTCCCTTTCGCATCTGTCGTAATGCCAGTGCGAACGTCATTGCCGTTCATGTCAATAATTTTAAATACAGCACCTTCAAGAGCTGTACCGTCGATATCATCCATTTTAGAAAGTTCAACCGCACCTTTTGTTAAACTATTTTTAGCAGTAACAGAAATCGGTTCAGCTTGTCCTTTTTCAATAGTGAAAGGAATCGGTTCTTTATTTAAATCGTAGTGTTTCGGAGCATTCATCTCGATGAATTGATAATCATCTGGACGTAAGTCAGAAACGTTAATTTTACCTTGTGAATTTGTTGTAAGATTTTCGCGAATTACAGTACCCTTCATATCAACAATGTTAAATACTGCGCCTTCAAGAGTGGTACCGTCGACGTCATCCACTTTAGAAAGTTCAACGCCGCCTTTTGTTAAACTATTTTTCATAGTAACGGTAGCAATATCTTTTTGGCTTTTTTCAACTGTAACTACAATTGGTTTTTTGTCTAAATCATAATGTTTCGGAGCCGTTGTTTCGACAAGTTGATACGTACCAGGACGTAAATTTTCAACAACGATTTTTCCTTCATTATTTGTTTTTAAATCTGTTTTAAGCACTTTTCCATTTTGATCTAGTAAATTAAATACTGCATCAGAAAGTTTCATTTGATCGTTTAGATCATCTACTTTAAGTAATTCAATACTACCTTGTTGTAAGCTATTTTTAGCAGTTAAAGAAATAGCTTTCTTCTGTCCTTTTTCAATAGTGAAATGGATTGGTGTTTCATCTAAAACGTAATGCTTAGGAGCTTTCGTTTCGATGAATTGATAATCACCCGGACGTAGGTCATCGATTTCGATTTTCCCTTTACTATTTGTAACAAGATCTTTATGAATTACAGTACCCTTCATATCAACAATGTTAAATACTGCGCCTTCAAGTTTTGTGTCATCGATGTCATCAACTTTAGAAAGTTCTACTGCACCCTTTGTTAAAGCATTAGTAGCAGTGACATGAAGAGTTTCAGTTTGGCTCTTTTGAATTGTAAATACGATAGGTTTTTTATTTAAATCGTAATGTTCAGGAGCAATTGTCTCAACGAATTGATACGTACCAGGGCGTAAGTTTTCAACAACAATTTTACCTTCGTCATTTGTTTTTAAGCCCTCTTCAACTAGCTCTCCGTCTTTATCTAATAAATTAAATACAGCATTAGCAAGTTTAGTGTTTGTATCGATATCATCAATCTTTGTTAATTCAACGCTACCTTTTTTTAACGTGTTTTTACCTGTAACAGTAATTTTTTTCGTTTGACTTCTTTCAATTGTAAATGGAATCGGTGTTTCGTCTAATACATAATGTTCAGGAGCCATTGTTTCAATAAATTGATAGTTTCCTGGACGTAAATCAGAAACCAAAATGTCACCATTGTCGTCTGTAACAAGGTTTGTGCGAACTTCAATTCCATCCATATCAACAATTTTAAAGATTGCACCTTTCAGCATTGTACGATCGATGTCATCAATTTTCGTTAATGTGACTGCACCTTTTTTTAAGCTGTTAGTAGCAGTAACAGTAATGTTTTCTTTTTGACTTTTTCCGATAGTGAACGGAATAGGATCGTTGCTTAACGTATAGTCTTTTGGAGCTTTTACTTCAACAAACTGATAGTCTCCAGGGCGTAAATCAGAAGCGGTAACTTTACCGTGCTCATCGGTAGTTAACCCTTTACGAACTACCTTTTTAGTGTCATGAGCATCAACAATTATAAATTCTGCGCCTTCAAGAGTAACGCCATCAACGTCATCAATTTTTGTTAAAGTAACGCCACCTGTAAGTAAACTATTTGTTACAGTGACAGGGACTGGAAGATCATCTTTGCTACCTTTTTTAATTGTGAACTTAATAGGTGTTTGATCTAATTTATAATGTTCAGGAGCTGATGTTTCAATAAATTGATAATCTCCTGGTGCTAAATCAGGAATAACTATTACTCCGTAATCATCTGTTTTTAAATCTTTTGCGATTTCTTTGCCAGTTGCGTCTTGTAATGTGAACACTGCGCCGGCAAGAGCGATACTACTTTCCACATCATCTTCTTTAATAAGTTTAACTTTTCCTTTCGTTAAACTATTTTTAAATGTAAGTGGAAGAAGTTTTTGTTGTCCTTTTTCGATTGTAAATTCAATTGGTTCTACATTTACATCGTAATAAGTTGGAGCTTTTGTTTCGATAAGTGTATAGTTACCAGGACGTAAGTCATCTACAACTAACTTTCCTTCACTATTCGTAACAAGGTTCGTACGAGCATCTTCATTCGTATCTCTATTAACGATTTTAAATACTGCCCCTTCAAGTTTTTCCTTTTCATCTGCAGCATTCACTTTTGTTAATTCAATACCGCCTTTTGTTAAGCTGTTTTTAGCAGTAACAGTAGCCGACGTCATTTGACTTTCTGTAATCGTAAATTTAATTGGATTTGTATTTTTATCGTAATACTTCGGTGCTGTTACTTCGATAAATTTATAATCGCCAGGGCGTAAGCCAGTAGCGATAGCTTTACCATCCGCACCAGTTTTTATATTTTCGCGAATGACTTTCTTTTCATCATTAGCATCAACAATTTTAAATACAGCACCTTCAAGAGCTGTACCATCGATATCATCGACTTTCGTTAATTCAACATCTCCTGGTTTTAAAGCATTTTCAGCTTTCACAAGTAGAGTTTCTTTCTGACTTCTATCGATTGTAAATTCAATAGGTTCTGCTTGTAAAACGTAATGTTCAGGAGCAGCTGTTTCAATAAATTTATACGTACCAGGACGTAGCTTATCAGCTTTTGTTTTTCCATCAGCATCTGTAGTTAAGTCAGTACGAACGTCATTATTATTTACATCGACAATTTTAAATACGGCACCTTTTAGAGGGTTTTTATCACCGAATTCATCCACTTTGAATAATTCGACTTCTCCTGTTTTTAAACTATTTGTTGCTGTAACAGTAGCAAAAGACTGTTGGCTTTTATCGATTGTAAACTCGATAGGATTTGCATTTAACACATAATCCTTAGGAGCTTCTGTTTCAATAAATTTATACGTACCAGGCTCTAAGTCTTTAATAGTTACTTTACCATCCGCACCAGTTTTTACATTTTCGCGAATGACTTTCTTTTCATCATTAGCATCGACAATTTTAAATACAGCACCTGCAAGAGCTGTACCATCGATATCATCAGTTTTTGTTAAAGTGACGCCACCTTTAATGAGGTGATTCGTCGCAGTAACAGTAACTGCTTTCTTTTGACTTTTTACAATTGTAAACTCAATCGGTTTTTTATCTATGTCGTAATCTTTCGGTGCTTTTTCTTCGACAAATTGATAGTCTCCAGGGCGTAAATCTTTTGCTTCAATTTGTCCCTGATCATTTGTCGTTAATTTTTCATAACCGGTAACTTTTATGTTGTTCCGGTCTCTTACACTGAACTCCGCACCAGCTAAAGTTTTTCCATCTTTATCGACTTTTGTTAAAATGGCCGATCCTGGAATCAAACTATTGGTTGCAGTTCGGTTTACTACAGTCGTTTGATCTTCTTTGATTGTAAATCTAATAAGTGTACTGTCTAATTTATAATGCTCAGGAGCAGTTGTTTCTTGTAAGTAGTAAGTTCCTGGTTTTAAATTATCTACAGTAATTTGTCCTTTATCATTTGTTGTTAATTCTTTATGTTCAGGAATAACCTGTTTGTTTTGATCAAGTAAAGAGAAAACAGCATGTTCAAGTGTTTCTCTACTCGTAGCATCAGTCTTTGTAAGTACTACTTTCCCTACAAACTTCTTATTTGTAAGGGTATATTTTGTAATTTCTTCAGAACCTAGCTCGACAAGTATACCTTCTTTTAATTCTTTACTAATTACATAACCTTGAGGTGCTTTCGTTTCTTTAATTAAATATTTATCACGTCGTAAGTTGTTAAACTTGGCGACGCCGTCATCACCTGTTGTAATTGAACGAATAGCGGTTGTGCCTGTCTGATCATATAAAGTAAATTCTGCTCCGGCTAATGGTGCTTTTCTATCTTTGTCATCAACCTTTATAATTTGAAGACTTCCGCGTCCTTTATTAGCAGAACCACCCCCAGATCCAGAAGATACTTTAACTACCTTTTCTTCTGTTGTTTCAACCTGGGTTAATGTTAAACGATTACCAGTAATCTTCACTTTATTGCTCACTGTCTCATTATTGTCTGCATTAATGAGTGAGCGATATTCTAAAATATAAGCTCGATTAATGGTATGAAGAAATTCAACTTTAAACTGTTGTTTTCCTGTATCGTTGTCTGTTGTTACTTTGAGTTTATAATCTGTTCCTTCTTTTAATTCATTTGCGGTATCTTTTGTTAAAGTGCCATCCACGGCTACTGTTGTTGGGTATAGGTGGAAGGACTTTTCATCAAGAATTTGATTGTCTGTTGGGTTATCTGTTACGACAGCATTTTCAATAGTTGATTGACTCGGATTAATGGAAACACTCCAATCAATATACTTGTCATTTTGTTTTGCTGTTTTCGTAACACCGCTACCACCGTTTTTGATCTCAAATGCACCATGGATAGTAGTAACAGTTTTCGATCCATCTTTTAAATCGGCATAATTATCGTAGCGCTTATTAATTTGTTCACCTGCAAGTGAAGTTTTAAAGCTAATATAATATGCAGAATTAATTTCGTTTTTAAAATGAACCGTTAATGTATTGTTGTTATCTTTTGTTGGATTTTCTATCGTATATTCGCTAGGAGGAACAGGATCGCCTACTTCAAATCCATGTGCACCACCAGTTAATTGCATATGTCGAACTTCAATAGATTCCGGTATTAATTTTTGGTTATCTCTTAATACATCAACGATAGAAGGATCCTTAATCGTTCTATTATTATAGTTAAATCCAATGTCCCATTTAATTTCTTTCGTTTGGGCATTGTAAGAACCGTATTTAAATCCATTTCCTTTTGTATAGCCGTCAGGATCGAATTTATCATTGGAGGAACTATTTTTATCGTCCCCATTTATGTCTATCCATGATAAATTTGCTGTATTTTTGAATGCTTTATTTTCATTCTCTTTAGATAGAGTTTCGTAATTAAAGTCTGTTGTGTATGTGATAGTTAAAGTTTTATCCATATTAGACTTGTAAATACCAGCTAACTTTACTTCGAATCCCTTATCGGTTACATGAAGTGTGTAGTCATCCCCTAATTTAAGTACATTTGATCCGTCAGTAATCTTGAAACTATTTTCCTGTAATGTTAGACCACCAAAGTCAAATGTATCCTTGATAACAGCATCGTTTAACACATATTTGTTATCATTTACAACAATTGTCCATTTTGTTGTTTTCGCATTGTAATCTGTATCGCCTGCATTTTTATTATGTTTCTTTATGATATTTTGTTGCTGTAGTGTAACGTTGTTTGTCTTACTTGAGCCACCATCTGCGATAATTTCATTTTTAATTTCTCCATCTGTTATGACATCACGCGCAGCTTTTGATGTGTAAGTAATTACATAGGCGCTATCAATATCTTCATTAAATTGTAAATCAAATCCCTCAGTTGTTTCTTTTACTGTGAAATTTGTAGCCTCGTTACCAGTAACAAGTTGCCCTTGATCATTATAAGAAGCATTTTTTACAACAATAGAACTTTGATCAATTTTATGATCCTTATCTAGAATATCTTTTAAAAGAGCAGCCTCTTTTTTGATCTTTCTTTGGTCACCGTTGTAAGTGATTTTCCATTCAATCGTTTGCGTTTTTGGGTTGTACTTACTAGTTTTTTCTAGATGTGTACCGCGTGATACAGTTACAGTTGAATTTGTAGATACACTGCCTTGATTATCACTGGATACCTTTGCATTGTTTTTGAAGCTAGTAACACTTTCATCTGTAATCTTTGTTGCATATTCAATTTCATATGCTTTATTCGTTTCCTTTTTAAAAGCGATATTTAATTTATTAGAGGATGAAGTCAGTTCATATTCTTCTTTAGGAACTTCTGCACCACGAGTTGTGTTCCCGTTAATATCTACTTCTAAATAGTAAACCTTAATAGAATCTTCGTTGAGATTTGTCCCATTTGGAATGTCATCTTGAAAGACGGCATTTATAAGTTTATCTTTTGTCTTGTTCATTTCTACTTTCCAATTAATTTGATTCGTATTAATTGGTCTATCAGGTACACCTTTTTTATCTATCGATTTTGTTACTTTAGGTTTGAAATCAAGCTCAATAATAACGTCTTTTTCTTTAATAGGGAATGGGATTTGTTTTTCTGTAGTCCCTGTGATTTTTACTTCATTAAACTCCGTACGAATGTTTAAATGTCCAGCGATATTAGGATGATCTTCAACATATTCGTTAAAAGTCATCGTTACTTTGCCATCAGGCGTAACAACGAATGATCCAATCGTATGTCCTTCACCATCTATTAAATCTTCTGTAATGGTATTGTGGACAATAAAGTATTCTGGGAGTTGGAAAGTGTAGTAATCATCTTTTTTGACGTTCAGCGATTTTAAAACTTCCCATGTAAAATCAATTTGGGTAATAGAATCTGGACTTGGGCGATTATCCGTATCATTAAATGGCTTACCGTCTTTATCCGTTAGTGTGACACCTGTTAAAATATTTTCTGTAATTTGCTTAGGTGATGGGTCTGGATTATCAACAGGCTGCTCTGTTGTGTTATCACCAGGATTCTCCGTAGGTTGCTGAGCATCGCCGTTCTTTTGCTCTTCCGCAGGTTTTTGAGCATCGTCGTTCTTTTGCTCTTCCGCAGGTTTTTGGGCATCGTCGTTCTTTTGCTCTTCCGCAGGTTTTTGAGCATCGTCGTTCTTTTGCTCTTCCGCAGGTTTTTGGGCATCGTCGTTCTTTTGCTCTTCCGCAGGTTTTTGAGCATCGTTGTTCTTTTGCTCTTCCGCGGGTTTTTGAGCATCGTCGTTCTTTTGTTCTTCTGCAGGTTGTTGAGTAGTATCCTTATCCGTAGTAGGTGAAGCTGGATTATCTACCTGAACAGGAACTGAAATAGACTTAGTTGTTGCACCTAAAGGGAACGAGAGTTGAACAGATTTTGCACCAGATTTTAAATCTGGATTGAATACTGTATCAAAACTAATTTTTCCGTTAGCACCTTTAGAATCTTTTACTTGGTCGTTAAATACTAATTTCATTTTGTTATCGTTTGCTGTAACAAAATATTGACCAATAATTTGTTGAGCTGCCATCAAGTTTCCTTGTTGGTCACTTTTAACTTTTAATGCGTTAGGTATTTGGAGCACTGTTGTGTCTGTTTGTTGATCTTTTATTGACCAAGCATATTCTAGGTGAATGGTTGATCCTAACTGTATTAAGTTTTTTGGATTTAATGCTTCGTCAATAATATGATTCGTTGCATCTTTCATTTCAACAGTGTCAAATAATGAATTCCCCGTTAATGTTTCCGCTTTTACTTGATTGTATGGAAAACTAGCAAGCTGCGAAAATAGTACGAATGTAATTAAACATATATTGAAAAGTTTTTTCATTGTGCCTCCTTTATGAATCCTTGTATTGCATAAAAATGCTTTGTGAAGGGATTATTTGTCATGGATCAATGTGCTTTACGTGATGCCTCCTTTACTACGTATACTCTCTAGGAAAAGTGTTCATATTCGATGATTTGTAACGTAAAATAAATGCATATTCTAATAATATAGAGAGTGAATATACAATTTTCGACAAAAAATGTCGAATAAAATACTGATAAGGAATGATATCAGACCTTTATAGAATGTGACTTGTTTCGTGATTCTTTATAAAATAGGTACATACAAAAAATATGCAGTGAAACGCTTTAACTATTTTATGATGATTTGTATTCTTGCAATGTGCAAAGAATCGTTATAAAGGTGAGTTTTACGATACATGCTAACCAAAATAGTGTATCCCATTGTAAAAATTCTTTCGTATTGAGGTAGTAATAAAATGTAGCTTGAATTTGGTCAGGATGAAGAAAATATGTACTGCCTAAAAGAGTATACAATTCGTAGATTAAAGCGAAGATAGCGTTTTATGATAAATAGAACGCATTACTTTAATCGATGCTGTTAAATAAAAAAAGAAGGTACTCCCTTGATTATCTTTTATAAGAGATAATCATCAATAACCTTCGTTAAAAATTATATATGTAAATGAAAAAGAGTTCAACCGTATTGCTTCTTTTCAAAAGAGTATGTAAAAAGAACCGCTTCTTACTAGGAAGCGGTTCCTTTTTTATATTTCTGTTAAAATTATCGGTTCACCGCGTGTTACGACAACTGTATGTTCACATTGTGCAACAAGGCTTTTATCAGGTGTAACGAATGTCCAACCATCGTCACCGCGCTCAATAATATGATCAGCTTTCATAGAAATGAATGGCTCTACAGCGATAACTAAACCATCTTTTAAAAGCGCATTATCCATTGGGTCAAAATAGCTTAAAATGTGGTTTGGTGCTTCATGTAAACTAAGACCGATACCATGACCAGTTAAGTTTTGAATCACATTGTATCCATTTTTATGTGCGAAGTTTGAAACAGCACGACCAATTTGATTTTGCTTTGAACCAGCTTTCACCTTTTTCATTGCTGCCCAAAATGCATCAACAGCTGCTTGGCAAAGCTTTTCTTTTGCTTCATCTTCTCCAAGTACAAATGAAATACCTGTATCTGCATAATAGCCATCAAGTGCAGCAGATACGTCGACATTTACTAAGTCGCCTTCTTTTAATACGCGATCTCCTGGAATACCGTGAGCAACTTCTTCGTTTACACTGATGCAAGTTACACCAGGGAAATCATATTCTTTTTCAGGTGCAGAAATAGCACCGTGCTCATCTAATACTTTTTTACCGATCAAATCAAGCTCTTTCGTTGTCATGCCTGGCTTCGCTTCTTTTTTCATTTCTTCACGTGCAAGCGCAACGATGCGGCCGATTTTTCGTAAGCCTTCTAAGTCTTGTTCATTACGAATAATCATGAAAACCACTGTCCTTCCTCGAATATATATCTTATCCGATTGTATCATGTTTATTTTCGTCCTGCTACTCGCTTGCGGTATGCAGGCTGATTCGTCTCATAAAGAATACATGACAATTGTCATGTCGATGTTATGACGCATCATACTGTTTCCTAAGTTTTCCAAGTAATACAATGTAAATATAAGAAACAGCGGGGGTGGAGAGATGGAAAAGATTATTGAAGTAAATAGTGTTTCTAAAACATTTAAACATAAAAACGCAGTAAATAACGTTTCGTTTCATGTGAATAAAGGAGAAATCGTAGCACTACTTGGACCGAATGGTGCAGGGAAAACGACAACGATGTCGATGATGCTTGGATTAAAGGATCCGACAGAAGGAACTGTTTCTATATTTGGAAAAAGTCCAAAGCATAGAGATGTTCGTAATAGCCTCGGTGCGATGCTACAAGAAGTAAGTGTTATTGATAGTATTACGGTGGAAGAAGCAATTGAGCTATTCCGTAGTTATTATACAAATCCGGTAGCAAAAGAAACTTTATTACAGTTATCAAATTTAGAATCAGAGCGAAAGCAAAGATGTGAGAAATTATCAGGTGGGCAAAAAAGAAGGTTAAACTTTGCGCTTGCACTTGCAGGGAATCCTGAATTGCTATTTTTAGATGAACCGACAGTTGGAATGGATATTACGTCTCGAAGAACGTTTTGGGAAACAATTCGAAAGTTAGCAAGTGAAGGGAAAACAATTATTTTAACGACACACTATTTAGAAGAAGCGGATGCATTGGCGAATCGTATTTTATTGTTTGCGAATGGAAAGATTATCGCAGATGGCACACCAGATGAGATGAAGGCAACGATTTCTCGAAAAACGATTTCGTTTTATTCGAAGGAAAGCATTCCTACAAAATTACTAAAAGAATTACCGAGTGTAACGGATGTACAGGTAAACGAAGGACGCTTTGCTTTAACAACTGAAGATACAGATGCAACTTTAAAAGCAATTTATCAAAAGAACTTACCTGTAACAGATGTTTCAGTTGAACGTGGAAGCCTTGATGAAGCATTTGAACAGTTTGTCGCAAATCAGAAGGAGGAGATTGCATGAGAGCGTTTTTGATGCAATGTAAGATGGAGATATTACGTACGTTTCGCAATAAATTATTTATCTTTTTCTCATTATTAATGCCAGTTATGTTTTATTACATTTTTACAAATGTTATTCAAGTGCCACAGAACGGGAATGAATGGAAAGCTCATTATTTAATCTCTATGACTTCATTCAGTATTATTGGAACAGCGCTTTTCAGTTTTGGGGTCCGTCTTTCTGAGGAAAGACAAAAAGGGTGGGCACAGCTTTTGAGAATTACACCTTTGCCAGAAGGAGCATATATTTCTGCAAAAATTGTTTCGCAAACAGTAGTAAATGTGTTTTCAATCGTAGTTATTTTTATAGCAGGTATTTTAATTAATGATGTTCAGTTAACAGTTGGTCAATGGATAGGCGCTGGTTTATGGCTATTACTAGGTGTAACACCATTTTTAGCGCTTGGATCGATAGTTGGTTCTATTAAAAAGGTCGATGCAGCAGCAGGCTTAGCGAATATTTTAAATATGTGTTTAGCAATTCTCGGTGGCCTATGGATGCCAATCGAAGTATTCCCGAAAATATTAAGATCTATCGGTGAATGGACACCAACATACCACTTCGGAAGTGGTGCATGGGATATTGTAGCTGGAAAATCAATTGGTTGGGAAAATATCGCGGTATTAGGAGGTTATTTCCTTATATTTGTTGTAGTATCAATATATATAAGAAAAAGACAGGAAGCGGTATAAATGATAGAGAAGAAGAGGATTGAGATTTTTCCGAAACATATGGGTTTCTTTCCGTATATGTTTCTCGTGTATTTATTATTTCCAATTTACCATTTAGCACAAGTGTCAGGATGGAAGTTTGTGCTAGGGAGCGGTATGTTGATACTTTTTATTATCACATACCGTCAGCTTTATTTTGTGCAGAGGACGTTTGTTTTATGGGCATGTATTCAAATGGTACTCATCTTTTTATTTGCTTTATTTTATAATCCTTTTATGATATTCTTTGGTTTTTTTACGGCAAGTGCGATGGGATTTGCGCCAAATAAGAAAGTGTTTCGAGTGCTATTATGTTTGTTAGTTATAATGCTTGGGATTTTTATATTTGTAAATATGAATCAACTAACAACTACAAGTTTAGTAAATATTGTTCCGATGTTTATTTTAATGCTTCTTACACCATTTGGTATGCGCAACTTTAATCAAAAAAAGATGTTAAGAAATCAATTAAATGAAGCGAATGAGCAAATTAAAGATTTAGTAAAACGTGAAGAACGGCAACGGATTGCAAGAGATCTTCATGATACGTTAGGGCATACATTATCACTCATTACTTTAAAAAGTCAGCTTGTGGAAAAGTTAATTGTAAAAAATCCGGAGCGAGCAAGTGCGGAAGCGAAGGAAATTACACAAACATCTCGTACCGCTTTAAAACAGCTAAGGGAATTAATTTCTGATATGCGCATGATTACAGTAGAGGAGGAGCTTAAGCAAATAAAAGCAATCTTACAAGCTGCTAATATTGAATTAGAGATCAAACAAGAAACGAGTGCGAGTTCGTTATCACCCATTGAACAAAATATTTTAGGAATGTGTTTACGTGAGGCTGTGACAAATGTTGTAAAGCATAGTAAGGCAACGCGTTGCACAGTTTCTGTACTAGAATCACAAGGCGAATTAATTTTGACAGTAGAAGATAACGGAATTGGCTTAGCAGATCAAAACCATGATGGAAATGGCATTCGTGGCATGAAAGAGCGAATCGCTCTTATTGATGGATTTGTTGAACTGGGTACGATTAATCCAGGGACACTATTAACAGTAAAAGTTCCAGTTGTTATTCGAACAGGAAAAGATGAGGTGAGGGCATGATTCGAATTATTATTGCAGAAGATCAGCGGATGCTTCGTGGTGCATTAGGGGCCCTGCTTGATCTAGAAGATGATATTGAAGTAATTGGGCAAGCTGCGAACGGGGAAGAGGCGCTAAAATTAATTGAATCGTTAAAGCCTGATGTAAGCATTATGGATATTGAAATGCCAATTCAAAGTGGATTAGATGTTGCGGAAACGTTAAAGAAAGAAAAATCAGCATGTAAAGTAATGATTTTAACAACATTTGCGCGTCCTGGATATTTTGAAAGAGCAATGAAAGCGGGCGTGCAAGGATATTTATTAAAAGATAGCCCAAGTGAAGATTTAGCCGCATCAATTCGCAATGTAATGAAAGGAAAGCGAGAGATCTCTCAAGATTTAATGTTCGGCTTATGGCAGGAGCAAAACCCTTTATCAGATCGCGAAAAAGAAGTATTGCTACTTGCGAAAGAAGGAAAGACGGCAAATGAAATTGCGAAGGCACTTTATCTTTCACCTGGTACAGTACGTAATTATATTTCTGAAGTATTAACGAAGCTTGATGCGAAAAATAGAATTGAGGCAATTACAATTGCGGAAGAAAAGGGATGGATATGAAAAGAAGTTTACCTATGAACGGTAAACTTCTTTTTTCTTGTACACAACAGTTTCGTTAGAGAATGCTGTCTCAGTTACATCACTTGTAATTAGGAGTGTATTGCGTTATGTAGATTTTACTTCATTTTTCGACAAAAAATTTGTTATAGTATGATTAGGTTGTTGGTCTAAATTTTGGACAACTTTGCCACTAACAGTTGTAATTACTCCATCTTTATCTACTTTTACAATGAGATCTTGACCATATGCTTTATATTTTTTGTAAGTTTGTGCAAGAAGAACTTCGGTTTGCGTTTCTTTATCGGTAGGTTGAAAGTCTAAATTTTTTCAGCTTTCACTCACTCTTGTTGAGTTTAGCCTCTTTTATCTCACCTTTTAAATGTTTTTTCGCTATATTTCTTTTGTATTATTTTGAGGTTGTGTTATTTTTTTAATCGTTAAACTAGGCTGAGTAATCTCAATTTTTACCTTGTTTTTGTCTAATTCCGGGGTGTGAATAGCTTTTGGTGATAAGGGACAAAGAAGACCGAATATAACGAAGGCACAGGCAAGTTATCTATAATTTATCTATAAAACATCTAATCTATTATTGTATGTGAGATGAAATGTATGGAAAATTTGCCGAATTTTATATATATTATGCATTATTTCATGTCAAAAATTGTCGAATTCACATTATTGTAGTGGTATGACAACTTAACAAATTAGATTGTTATAACGGGATGGTGAGTAAGTATGCACGCAGAAAAATTAGGAAGTGAAATTAAGAAAATTAGGGTAATGAGGGGATTAACACAAAAGCAGTTGTCCGAGAACATATGTCATCAATCGGAAGTGAGCCGAATTGAATCGGGCGCGGTATACCCAAGTATGGATATATTGCAAGGTATCGCAGCAAAATTACAAGTTCCCATTATTCATTTTTATGAGGTACTCATTTATTCGGATATTGAAAGAAAAAAACAGTTTAAAGATCAAGTCATTATGCTGTGTAAGCAAAAGAAATATAAAGAGATTTATAATAGAGTATGGAATGAGTTGAAAAAGGAAGAATATCATCCTGAATTCCAGCAGTTTCTTCAATGGCAATATCATGTAGCAGCTTACATATTGAAGAAAATTGATTACGAATATTGTATTTTAGAATTGAAAAAATTGTTGAACCAACAATTAGCTGGAATAGACGTATACCAAAATCTCTATATAGAAAATGCAATTGCAAATATTTATGCTGAAAATAGCTATTTTAAGAAGAGTATTGAGTTATTTGAAGATATATTAAAACAATTAGAGACATTGCATGATAATGAAGAATTTGATGTGAAGGTAAGATATAATCATGCAAAAGCATTATACTTAGATGAGCAATATGAAGAGTCACTTTATCAAGTAAATAAAGCGATTGAAACATCATGCCGAATTAATAGTATGGCATTAATTGGACAGTTATATTATCAAAGAGGTGAATGCCTAGGAAAACTGGGACATGAAGAGGCAGCGATTGAAGATGCATATAAAAAGGCAAGTTTCTTTTTTGATATATTAGAAATGCATGCATATAAAGAAGCGATTGCAGATAAAATCAGCAGATAGAAAACCTAAAAAATGGATATGCATAATTGCATAGGATATGGATAAATTTTCATGATATATTAAAATAAAAAATGTGGGTGATGGAATATGAAGAAACTACTTATTGGTAGTCTATTAACGTTAGCGATGGCATGGGGTATTTCATTAGGTGATACAGCATTAGAGAAAAGCCAAGTAATTTCTCATAATGATCAAGAGGTACAATTAGCTGGAGATCTACCTTTTGAATATTAAAAAACAACCGTCTTACTTAGACGGTTGTTTTTTTGTGGAGTAACCTCCAAACGTCTTTACTAGAAACAGGCTTGCTAATAAAGAATCCTTGAATGTGGTCACAGTTTTGCTCATATAAAAACTTCCATTGTTCTTCGGTCTCTACACCTTCTGCAATAACTTCTAAATTTAGTTCTTTTGATAGTGTAATAATGGAAGAAATAATCGCTTCCTCTAAAGGGCTATTTGTAATTCCGCAAATAAACTCTCGAGCAATTTTTAATGTGTTGATTGGATATTTTGTTAAATAAGCTAAAGAACTATAACCAGTCCCAAAATCATCGATTGAAATTTGAATACCGAGATTTTGAAGCTGTTCTAACTTTGCAACTACAGATTGATTTTGATTAATTGCGATACTTTCCGTAATTTCAATATCTAATGCTTCTGGTTTTAGCTCTGTTTCTTCTAATACTTTTGAAATGGTTGGGATTAAATCTGCATGGTTAAATTGAACAACAGATAAATTCACACCAACTTTCAAGTGAGAAAAACCTTGATTATGCCATCTTTTTGCCTCTAAGCAAGCAGTACGTAAAATCCAATTTCCAAGTTCAATAATAAATCCGGTTTCCTCTGCTAGTGGAATGAATTGGGCGGGAGATACGATGCCGAGTTTTGGATGCTTCCAACGAATTAATGCTTCAAAACCGATAATTTGTTTTGTTTTTGTGCTTACTTGTGGCTGGTATTCAAGGAAAAATTCATTTTGTTGTAATGCTTTTGAAAGTTCTCCTTCTAAGAAGTTACTCTCATTTTGAGCAATACTCATTTCTTTTGAGAAGAAAACGAATCTGTTTTTTCCATTTGCTTTCGCGCGATACATAGCCATGTCAGCATTTTTCATTAATTCTGTTACATCTGTTCCATAATCAGGGTACATTGCAATTCCGATACTCGGTGTAATAGACAGTTCTTCATCTTTAATGAAGAATGGTTTGTTTAAAATGGTTAAAATCTGTTCAGCTATAAATATTGCACTCTTTTCGGAGTACATATCTGGTAATAATATTGTAAACTCATCTCCGCCTTGGCGAGCAACGACATCTTTTGAACGCAAGCAACTGCGTAATCTTTTTGCTACTTCAATTAATAATAAATCTCCGACGTCGTGACCAAGTCTGTCGTTAATTTTTTTGAATCGATCTAAATCAAGGAACATGACGGCAACATCATTTGCACTAGTTTGAGCTGTATTTAAAATGTTTTTTAAGTCTTTTTCAAACTTTCGACGATTTGGTAATCCAGTAAGTGCATCATGAAAGGCTAAATGCTCTACTTGTTTTTGTTTTTCATATAAAGTTGTAATATCACGTGCTATGCCGAACATCCCAACAACTTCTTTGTTTATGAAAGTAGGGATGAGTGTAATGTGAAGGTAATAGTAATAACCTTCTTTTTCTTTTGTACGAACTTCTAAAGTTTGTGGTCTACCTTCTTTTGTCATTTGCAAAGCTTTCTTTAGTAAATCATGGTCTTTTGGATCAATAAAGTGCAAAAGGGAATAGCTTTCTACTTCACAATAGTAGGCAGTAAATAAGCTTTCGCAAGCTGTATTAGATTGTTGGAAAATACCATACATATTTAAAGAGAAAACAGCATCAGGATGATCTTCGAATAAAGATTTGTAGCGTTGTTCACTTTTTGATAACGCAGATGCACCTTCTTCTACTTTGCCTTCTAGTTGTGTAGTCAACTGTTCGTATGTATCGATTAGTGCTCGATTATCCTTCCACATATAAAGTTGTCGTAGGAATAATAAGATGAGTGATAATACTAGACCAATTAACATGAACTTATCATCCCAAGGTTGAAAGATAATAAAAGAAAAAGTAATGATTATACTAAAATAAGGTAATATAAAGCGCACATAATCAAATCGATAATACTTTGTTTTTGTTTCATGCTGTATTGGTTTATCTAAAATGTATAGTATGGACGATAGACCAATTAATAAAATTGAAGCAGTATGTATTAAGTAAGAGATTTCAGAAGAAGTTTCCATTCCTGCGTTTAATTGAAACAGATGTATATATCCGTACACAAGTATGATAGTAAAGCCGATAATTAATGAAATTCTACTAGAAGAATATTGTTCTCTTCTATATAGGCTAATAACGGCGTAAATTACTAATGCTTGTGCGATAAAGTATCCAATTAAAATCCAGGTATCTGTCGTTAACATACGAAAGCTTGAAACGTCCAAAATAAAAGTTAAGGTAAAATAAATATTCATAATAACAATAAAGAGGCTATCGAATGAAAATTGAGCAAGGCCTCTAATAGAGTAATGTTTTATGAACTTTATAGCAAAGCCAGAGAAGAGCAAAATATATTGTACGGTGAAAAAGGGCAAGGACTTATATGAGAATATGACTTGATCATATATAGAAAGTGAATGAAGAAACAAAGTTATCTCCATTGTCAATCCACATAGGCAAGTGCATAGTATTAACACCCAAAATAGTTTGTCACCGCGCTTCATTTTCTTAATTGCTTTATATAAGCAATAGCAAGAAAAGAGTGTAGCGAAACAAAATAAGAAAAGAATTCCAATTTCTTTTATATTCAAGTCCTTAGGGATAAGAAATATCCAAAGGGAAAATATAATTATATACATCATGACAAAGTGTACATATTTTTTTTGATTAATCATATTATGACTCCGTTTCAATAAAGTTGAATCACAGGTGGAAAATGCTAATTCCAATCATAGCATATAAAATAGGGTATTTTTTACTATAAAAATTACTTTTTTTGAAAAAAATAGCTCAACATTACAATTTACCATTGTAATGTTGAGCTATTTATTCTTTTTATCCCTCTTATAGAGGATAGTTCATGTATGAGTTGCAACATTGCTAAATCTTTCTGTTTACTTTCAATCATAATATCGAAATTATGATTGGTTTTTTTTGCAATGTGTAAGAAAGGCTTAATAAACTCTAAATCAATATATTCAGCATGAGCCCTAAATTCTTTTTTCGATTTAGGAGAGGAAATATGAACTTTAGGAGAGACATTTGTATGTGACCAAGTTTCAAAAATTGCAGGAAGTAACAATTCTAGTGGTTCATCACAAAGGTTGGCCATGTGATGATGATAATCAAATACGAATGGAATCTTTTCTTTTTGGCAAATAGATAAAGTTTCAGCAGTCGTATATGTTTTATCATCGTTTTCAAGTGTCATTTGCTTTTTTATATGTGCAGGAAGTTTTTTTATGTTCTCATGGAAACGTCCAATAGCTTTTTCTTTATTTCCATAGGCACCACCTACATGGATATTAATATAAGAAGTATCTGCAATTCCTATTGCATCTAATACTTTATAATGATAGGTCATATCTGTAATAGCGTTAGTTGTAATATGTGGCTTATCGCTTGTAAATAGGGTAAATTGATTTGGATGAAAACTTACTCGTAAATTGTGTTCTGTAATTAATGCCCCGATTTTATGCCAAAGCGGTGTAAATGCCCCGATATAATCAAACTCGACCTCGGGATGTGTTGCAAGCGGTACAATGGAAGAAGACAAGCGATATAATGGAATTTCATGCGCTATATTGTAATGCAGAATACGTATTGTATGCTCAAGATTTTGCCTTGTAACATCGTACAATTTATCTTCTCGTTCTTGTTTACTGAGCTTTTGAAAGCTAGTAAATGTCAGCGTTTTGGCAGGAGAACAGTCCCAAAGTGCCATTGCATGTGAGACATATCCGAACCGCATAATCATAATGAATATCCCTCCTTCATTTATAGGAAGAAAGCAAGTATCGTTCCTATCCATTCTTTTCCTCTATCAATAAGAGAAAGCGGGCTAACATCTTTAAAGGAAAGTAATGATGCGTTTTCTAGATCTTCATGGAATTTGTTTTTTACTGTTTGTATAAAATGTTTATCATATAAAAGGCAGTTGATTTCATGGTTAATATATAAACTTCTCATATCAAAGTTTGCAGTTCCGATATCACAAATATAATCATCCACTATAATAACTTTAGCGTGAAAAAAACCTTGTTGAAATGCATAAATATTACACCCGGCTTGTATTAACTTTCGGCAATATGGGAATTTTGCTTCTCGAACGAGGGCGTGATCAGCTTTTTCTGGAACAAGAACCGTAATTTGAACCCCACGTTTTCGTGCTTTTAATAATGCGTTCATAATTTTTTTCCCAGGAATGAAATATGGTGTACCGATAAAGAGTTCCTTTTTTGCCCCTTCAATTAAATGTAAAAAAGTATGTTGTAAATACGCACCATCAGTCGGAATAAATTGATGTTGGATAGTGCCCGGTTGCTGTTTCGGAAAATAAAGAGAAGTACCCAATAAATTTTGGTTTGTATCATCAAACCAGTCATGTAAAAATTGTTTTTGTAAATCTTGTACTCCTTCGCCTGTAAGACGTAAATGATAGTCTCTCCATAATCCTAATCGTTCATTATGTCCCAAATACTCTTCACCAACGTTAAATCCTCCGATATAACCAATTTTCCCGTCAATGACTGTAATTTTTCTGTGATTTCGCTGATTGGCAGAAAAGAAAGGGAAAGGGAATTTCACTTTATGACAAAAAGAAAAAGAGACACCATGTTTTCGTAGGGAACGAATTGCTTCATCTGATAAATAATGGCTACCAAATCGATCGAGTAAAAGTCGTACTTCAATTCCTTCCTGTGCCTTATTTATCAGTAACTTTAAAAATTCGCGGCTGATTTTGTCATTTTTTACAATGAAGAATAGAACGTGTACATGATGTTTCGCCTGTTTTATATCAGTAAATAGGGCGTCATACAAATCTTTTCCATATGTATAAAGGTGAAAATCACTTTGACGTAAAGGGAAAGAACGAGAACGTACATGCTTTAAATGAACAATTCTCCCATAAGAAAAATCGATTACAATCCAGAGAGCACTGCCTATTAACAAGAGAGATAAGAAGAACATGAGTAAACTCCCTCCTTCACGGTCTTTTCACCATCAGTTTTGTATAAATCAAACTTTCACTTTATAGTTTCACCGAAATAAACAGCTTTATGAAAAAATATGTTGTTGTATAACAAAAAACTGTTGACTGAATGCTCACTCATTATATAATGAAGATAGGGGAAAAAATTCAGAAAATTATATGTTTTCGAAGATTCTAAAAAAGAAAGAAGGCTTACAAAGAGAGGGGTAGCATAAAAATGAATAGCTTACTGATCATTAATTGGCTGGCTGCCATTGCTGTTATTGCTTATGCGGGATATTTGTTTGTATATCTTATACGAACGAGGATGGCCTACATACAGTTAGGAAAAAAGATTGAATTTGACCGTCGTTTTAAAGAGCGTTGGGACCTTCTTAAGGTCAATGTTTTCGGTCAGAAAAAGCTGCTGAAAGATAAGAAGAGCGGCATTATTCACGTTATGTTCTTTTACGGATTTATTCTTGTCCAATTTGGAGCAATTGACTTCGTATGGAAAGGACTTGCACCAGGCTCACATCTTCCACTTGGACCACTATACCCTGCATTTACATTCTTCCAGGAAATTGTCACACTTGTTATTTTAATTGCAGTCTTTTGGGCTTTTCATAGACGGTATGTTGAGAAGCTAGTTCGTTTAAAACGTAATTTCAAATCAGGCCTTGTTCTTATCTTTATTGGTGGCTTAATGATTTCTGTGCTACTCGGTAATGGGATGGGAATTATATGGCACGGCGAGGAGCTTTCATGGAGTGAACCAATCGCTTCTGCAATCGCTTACGTTTTCTCAGGGATAAATGAAACCGCAGCCATTTCTGTGTTCTATTTCTCTTGGTGGGTGCATTTACTAATTTTGTTAACGTTTTTAGTGTACGTACCACAATCAAAACACGCACATTTAATTGCAGGACCAGCTAACGTATTCTTCGGTCGTCTTTCAAATCCAGGGAAACTTGAAAAAATTGACTTTGAAGATGAAACACAAGAAACATTTGGTGTCGGTAAAATTGAAGACTTTAGACAAAATCAGCTTATCGATTTATACGCTTGTGTAGAGTGTGGTCGTTGTACAAATATGTGCCCGGCAACAGGGACAGGAAAAATGTTATCACCGATGGATTTAATTTTAAAGCTTCGTGATCATTTAACTGATAAAGGAGCAGCAGTAACATCAAAAGCGCCATGGGTTCCAGTGGTTGCTTTTAATAATACACAAGGAAATCAGTTAGCGATGATGGCAGCTGGGAAAGGGCAACAAGAATCAGCGGCTACAACACTCGCTTACGATCCGAGTTTAATCGGAGATGTTATTACAGAAGAAGAGATTTGGGCTTGTACAACGTGCCGTAACTGTGAGGACCAGTGTCCGGTTATGAATGAGCATGTTGATAAAATTATTGATTTACGCCGCTATCTCGTTTTAACAGAAGGAAAGATGGACGCGGAAGCGCAGCGTGCGATGACGAACATCGAGCGTCAAGGGAATCCGTGGGGTCTAAACCGTAAAGAGCGTGAAACATGGCGCCAAGGTGATGATGAAGTAACAGTTCCAACTGTAAAAGAGAAATCAAAAGCTGGCGAGGAGTTTGAATATTTATTCTGGGTTGGTTCGATGGGATCATACGACAATCGTAGTCAGAAGATTGCGATATCCTTTGCGAAGTTAATGAACGAGGCAGGCATTTCATTCGCGATTCTCGGTAATAAAGAAAAAAACTCTGGAGATACACCGCGCCGCCTTGGAAATGAATTCGTATTCCAAGAGATGGCGACAAAGAATATTGAAGAATTTGAAAAAGCAGGAGTGAAGAAAATCGTTACGATTGACCCTCATGCTTATAACACATTTAAAAATGAGTATCCAGACTTTGGCTTGCAAGCAGAAGTCTATCATCATACAGAACTGTTAGCTCAGTGGGTGAAAGAAGGACGCTTAAAACCTGTTCACGCTATTGAGGAAACAGTTACGTACCATGATTCCTGTTACTTAGGAAGATACAACGAAGTATACGAGGCACCGCGCGATATTTTGAAAGCGATTCCTGGTGTGAATCTTGTAGAAATGGCACGTAACCGTGAAACCGGAATGTGCTGTGGAGCAGGCGGTGGCTTAATGTGGATGGAGGAAACAGCAGGTTCTCGTATTAACGTTGCTCGTACAGAACAGGCGCTAGCTGTACAGCCATCTATTATCGGTACAGGTTGTCCATATTGCTTAACGATGATTAGTGATGGGACGAAAGCGAAAGAGGTAGAAGAGAAAGTTCAAACTCTTGATGTGACAGAGATTTTAGAACGATCTGTTATCGGACAGAAAAAAGAAGCGATGTAGTTTATAAGAATGTATACAACTTTAGAAAGAGGTGCAATGATTGCACCTCTTCTCAACGTAGGGATACCGAGCGAGCGCTCAGTGTTAAAAAAAGAAATGGGGGAAAGAAACATGAGTAAAACAGTTATTTTAAGTGCTGCAAGAACACCAGTTGGAAAACTTGGAGGATCTTTAAAAGATGTAAAAGCGACGGAACTTGGAGGAATTGCAATTAAAGCAGCGCTTGAAAGAGCAAATGTTGCGGCTAGTGATGTTGAAGAAGTTATATTTGGAACGGTTATTCAGGGGGGACAGGGGCAAATTCCATCGCGTCAAGCTGCAAGGGCTGCTGGAATCCCTTGGGAAGTGCAGACGGAAACAGTGAATAAAGTTTGTGCATCAGGACTTCGTGCGGTTACGTTAGCGGATCAAATTATTCGTACTGGCGATCAATCACTGATTGTAGCTGGCGGTATGGAGTCGATGAGTAACAGTCCTTACATTTTACGCGGAGCAAGATGGGGATACAGAATGGGCAACAACGAAGTTATTGATTTAAACGTTGCTGACGGTTTAACATGCGCATTTTCAGGTACACACATGGGTGTTTATGGCGGAGAAGTTGCGAAGGAAGATGGAATTTCTCGCGAAGCACAAGACGAATGGGCATATCGTAGCCATCAACGCGCGGTTTCAGCGCATAAAGAAGGGCGTTTTGAAGAGGAAATCGTGCCAGTAACGATTCCGCAAAGAAAAGGCGATCCTATTGTCGTTGCAAAGGATGAGGCGCCACGTGAAGATACAACGATTGAAAAGTTAGCAAAGTTAAAACCTGTATTTGATAAGACATCGACGGTGACAGCTGGTAATGCGCCAGGACTAAACGATGGTGGTGCCGCACTTGTATTAATGAGCGAAGACAGAGCGAAGCAAGAAGGAAGAAAGCCATTAGCGACAATTTTGGCGCATACAGCAATTGCAGTGGAATCTAAAGATTTCCCAAGAACGCCAGGTTATGCAATTAACGCATTGCTTGAAAAAACAGGCAAGACAATTGAAGACATCGATTTATTCGAGATTAATGAAGCCTTTGCAGCGGTAGCAATTGCAAGTACAGAAATCGCAGGAATTGATCCGGAAAAATTGAATGTAAATGGCGGCGCAGTGGCGATGGGACATCCGATTGGAGCAAGCGGAGCGCGCATTATCGTTACACTTATTCATGCACTGAAGCAGCGCGGCGGCGGAATTGGAATTGCTTCGATTTGTAGCGGTGGCGGTCAAGGGGACGCAGTGATGATTGAAGTTCACTAATTAAAGTTCGAGGGTATAAAATTTATTAACAATTAAGGGGGAAGAAAAAATGGGTGTACAAAACATTGTTGTAATTGGTGCAGGGCAAATGGGATCAGGAATTGCACAAGTATGTGCAATGGCAGGATATGACGTGAAGGTACAAGATTTAAAGCAAGAGCAATTAGATAGAGGATTGGCTATCATTACGAAAAACTTAGCACGCCAAGTAGAAAAAGGACGTATGAAGGAAGAAGAGAAGGAAGCGATATTAAATCGTCTTACAGTAACGCTTGATTTAGATTGTGTGAAAGAAGCGGATCTTATTATTGAAGCAGCTGTTGAGAAAATGGATATTAAAAAGAAAATCTTTGCGAATCTAGATGAAATTGCTCCAGAACACGCAATTTTAGCGACGAATACGTCATCTCTGCCAATTACAGAAATTGCAGCGGTAACGAAGCGTCCGGAAAAAGTAATCGGTATGCACTTTATGAATCCAGTTCCAGTTATGAAGCTTGTTGAGATTATTCGTGGTTTGGCTACTGATGATGCGGTATATGAAGCAATTGAAGATATTACGAAAAAAATTGGGAAAGTACCAGTTGAAGTGAATGATTTCCCAGGTTTTGTATCAAATCGCATTTTGCTGCCGATGATTAACGAAGCAATTTATACGTTATATGAAGGTGTAGCGACGAAAGAAGCAATTGATGAAGTCATGAAGCTTGGTATGAACCATCCGATGGGGCCTTTGACACTCGCCGATTTTATCGGTTTAGATACGTGTTTATACATTATGGAAGTGTTGCATGAAGGATTAGGAGATAGTAAATATCGCCCATGTCCGTTATTACGTAAGTATGTGAATGCAGGATGGTTAGGGCGTAAAACAGGTCGTGGATTCTACGTTTACGAATAAATGCCCCCTTTGTTACAACATAGTGGTCTTACCAAATTATTTAAAGGATATATAGCAAATGGAGGCGGAATATATGAACTTTCGTTTTAATGAAGAGCAGCAAATGATGAGGAAAATGGTTCGAGATTTTGCACAGAAGGAAATAGCTCCCTTTGTTCCTAGTATGGAACAAGGGGTGTTCCCGAAAGAGATTTTGCAAAAGATGGGTGAGCTTGGATTAATGGGTATTCCAGCGCCTGCAAAATACGGCGGTGCAGAAATGGACTTTATATCTTACATTCTAGCAATTGAGGAAATCTCAAAGGTAAGTGCAACGGTTGGTGTAATTTTAGCTGTACATACGTCAGTTGGAATGAACCCGATTTTATATTTCGGAACAGAAGAACAGAAGCAGAAATATGTTTCTAAACTTGCGACTGGTGAATATTTAGGTGCATTTGCATTAACAGAACCAAATGCAGGATCAGATGCAGGAAGTTTGAAATCCAGAGCTGTGAAGAAAGGCGATCATTACATTATTAATGGATCGAAAGTGTTCATTACAAATGGCGGTGAAGCAAGTACATATATTGTATTCGCTTCTACAAATCCAGAGGCAGGAAAGAGTGGGATTTCTGCATTTATAGTAGAGAAAGATACACCAGGCTTAATTATCGGTAAAGATGAGCATAAAATGGGCCTTCTCGGTTCTCGCACAGTACAACTTACATTTGAGGATATGAAAGTACCGGCTGAGAATTTACTTGGTGAAGAAGGACAAGGATTTAAGGTAGCGATGGCGAATTTAGATGTTGGACGAATTGGAATTGGTGCACAGGCTTTAGGAATCGCTGAAGCGGCGCTTGCATGTGCAATTGATTATGCGAAAGAACGTGAGCAATTCGGAAAGCCAATTGCGGCGCAGCAAGGAATCGGATTCAAACTTGCAGATATGGCAACTAGTGTAGAAGCATCGCGATTACTCGTATATAGAGCAGCATCGCTAAGAGCACAAGGATTACCATGCGGTAAAGAAGCATCTATTGCGAAATTATTCGCTTCTAAAACAGCCGTTGAAGTTGCGATTGAAGCGGTGCAAGTATTTGGTGGTTACGGTTATACGAAAGATTACCCAGTAGAAAGGTTTTTCCGGGATGCGAAAATCACGCAAATATATGAGGGAACAAGTGAGATACAAAAACTTGTTATTAGTCGAGCTTTATAGAAGAACGAGGGGGAGACGGGAATGCATTTTAAACTATCCGAAGAACATGAGATGATCCGAAAAATGGTTCGGGATTTTGCTAAGAACGAAGTAGCACCGACAGCAGCTGAGCGTGATGAAGAAGAGAGATTTGATCGAGCGTTATTTGATCAAATGGCAGAGCTTGGCTTGACGGGTATTCCGTGGCCTGAAGAGTATGGTGGAATTGGAAGCGATTACTTAGCGTACGTAATTGCTATTGAAGAATTATCTCGCGTTTGTGCTTCAACAGGTGTAACACTATCCGCACACACTTCACTTGCTGGATGGCCGATTTTTAAATTTGGAACAGAGGAGCAAAAGCAGAAGTTTTTGCGACCGATGGCTGAAGGAACGAAAATTGGTGCATACGGTTTAACGGAGCCAGGATCTGGATCGGATGCTGGCGGAATGAAGACGATTGCTAAAAGAGATGGAGACCATTACGTATTAAATGGCTCAAAAATCTTTATTACAAATGGCGGTATTGCTGATATTTATATTGTTTTTGCGTTAACTGATCCTGAATCGAAACAGCGTGGCACGAGCGCGTTTATTGTGGAAAGTGATAGAAAAGGATTTTCAGTTGGGAAGAAGGAAAGTAAGTTAGGGATTCGCTCTTCACCAACAACTGAAATTATGTTCGAAGATTGCCGTATTCCTGTAGAGAATTTACTAGGAGAAGAAGGGCAAGGGTTTAAGATAGCGATGCAAACATTAGATGGTGGTCGTAATGGTATTGCGGCGCAAGCAGTTGGTATTGCACAAGGGGCTTTAGATGCTTCTGTAGAATATGCAAGAGAGCGCCATCAGTTTGGGAAACCAATTGCGGCGCAGCAAGGCATTGGCTTTAAACTTGCAGACATGGCAACGGATGTGGAGGCGGCGCGTCTTCTAACATATCAAGCGGCTTGGCTTGAATCGGAAGGGCTTCCGTACGGGAAAGAATCAGCGATGTCAAAGGTATTCGCGGGTGATACAGCAATGAAGGTGACGACTGAAGCAGTGCAAGTATTTGGTGGTTACGGCTATACGAAAGATTATCCAGTAGAGCGTTATATGCGAGATGCAAAAATTACACAGATTTATGAAGGAACACAAGAGATTCAAAGGCTCGTAATTTCTCGTATGTTAACGAAGTAGGAGCAAAAGCGTAGGTATTTTCCTACGCTTTTTCCTTCCAAAAAATAATAGAGAGAGGTGAAGGGGATGGTTAAACATAATGTACATGCGTCTGTGAAAGATGAGAAATTAGTCGCGTTAAGGCGTGAACAAATGATTAAAGGTGCGGTGCAATTGTTTAAGCAAAAGGGATTCCCGCGTACAACAACGAGAGAGATTGCGAAAGCGGCTGGGTTTAGTATCGGAACACTTTATGAGTACATTCGCACAAAAGATGATGTTTTGTATTTGGTTTGTGATAGCATTTATGAACATGTAAAGGAAAGATTAGAGGAAGTAGTGTGTACAGAAAAGGGGAGTATAGAAAGTTTAAAGGTAGCGATAACGAATTACTTTAAAGTGATGGACGAATTGCAGGAAGAAGTATTAATTATGTATCAAGAGGTACGCTTTTTGCCGAAAGAATCACTTCCGTATGTATTAGAAAAGGAGTTTCAAATGGTAGGAATGTTTGAGGATATTTTAGAACAGTGTACGGCAAATGGAACATTTACATTGAATAAAAAAGAAATACAGCTTCTTGCACATAATATTTTTATACAAGGACAGATGTGGGGATTTAGACGGTGGGCGCTGCAAAAGCTGTATACACTTGAAGAATATACAGAAATGCAAATTAGGTATGTGCTGCAAGGAGCCCATATGCTTCCGAAATAAGGAATAGATAAATTATAATTTTATTGCTATATAAAGTTTCCCGTTTTTTTTGTAGCATATTTGTGCGACTTTTGTTTATAATGAATAGTATGGATTTTTTTAAGCAGACCGTTATATATAAGGTTATATTTGAAGAAAGGAAGTGCCGCATAAGTGAATTTTAAGCAATATTCACCAGAAGAGCTAAAAGAATGTTCAATGATTGAAGTTGTACATAGCGTTTTAGGGGATAAAAGACAAGCAACGACATTCAACGAGTTGGTTCAAGAAATCGCTCAAGTGCTGGGACTATCTCAAGAGCAAGTTAATGCGAAACTCGCACAATTTTATACAGATTTAAACATCGACGGACGTTTCATTAATTTAGGAGAAAATCGTTGGGGGCTACGTAGCTGGTACCCTTATGAGCAAATTGATGAAGAAATCTTGCCTCAACCAAAACCGAAGAAGAAACGTAAAGTTGAAGAGGACGGTTTTGACGACTACATTGAAGAAGATGAAGACTTCGACGATGCAGACGTAACTGAAGAAGATGATGATGTAGAAGATTTGGACAAGGTTCTTGAAGAAGAAGACGGAGACGACGATGATCTTGATGATTTAGATGAAGATGATGACGAAGACTTCGCTGAAGAAGAACTTGAGTATGATGAAACTGAAGAAGAAGAAGAGGAAGAGCTGTAGTTCTTGACTTTTCATTATCGTCCATGTAGAATCATTTTTGGGCTCTTTAAAAAAGGACGATAATACTTTTAAAGTGTAAATATAAAAGAAAATTGCTCCCTACTTATTACTTTATGTGATGAGGGGAGCAATTTTCTTTTTTGTTTTTTGTTTAGAATATAAAAAGAGTCTAACAATAAGATGGATACAGTGTTATCTACATACGTTGCGCTTTGCAACGGTGATTATATAACAGCAAAGTAGAAGGGAGCTTTTTCATGACTAAGTATATTTTTGTAACTGGCGGTGTAGTATCGTCTTTAGGAAAAGGTATTACAGCAGCATCTCTTGGAAGACTTTTAAAAAATCGTGGTTTAAACGTAACGATTCAAAAGTTTGATCCATACATTAACGTAGACCCAGGGACTATGAGCCCATACCAACACGGTGAGGTATTCGTAACAGATGATGGTGCAGAAACTGACTTAGACCTTGGTCACTATGAGCGTTTCATCGACATCAATTTAAACAAATACAGCAACGTAACAACAGGTAAAATTTACTCTTCAGTTCTTCAAAAAGAGCGTCGTGGTGAATACCTAGGAGGAACAGTTCAAGTTATTCCTCACATTACTAACGAAATTAAAGAACGCGTATACCGTTCTGGTCGCGAAACAAACGCGGATGTTGTTATTACAGAAATCGGTGGAACTGTTGGTGATATTGAGTCTCTACCATTCTTAGAAGCAATTCGTCAAATTAAGAGCGACATCGGTCGTGACAATGTAATGTACATTCACTGTACGTTAATCCCGTATTTAAAAGCAGCGGGTGAAATGAAAACAAAACCAACACAACATAGTGTTAAAGAACTTCGTAGCTTAGGTATTCAACCAAACATTATCGTTGTTCGTACAGAACTGCCTGTTTCTCAAGATATGAAAGACAAGCTTGCATTATTCTGTGACATCGATACAAAAGCAGTTATCGAAGCTCGCGATGCAGATACTTTATATGCGGTTCCATTATCTCTTCAAGAACAAAACATGGACCAAATCGTTTGCGATCACTTAAAATTAGACAATCCAGCTGCAGATATGACAGAGTGGACTGCGCTAGTTGATAAAGTACGTAACCTTTCTAAGAAAACAAAAATCGCTCTTGTTGGTAAATACGTAGAGCTTCAAGATGCATACATTTCTGTTGTAGAAGCACTTCGTCATGCAGGTTATTCTTTCGATACAGACGTAGAAGTGAAATGGGTAAACGCTGAGCACGTAACAGCAGAGAACGTACAAGAATTAGTAGGAGACACAGACGGTATCCTTGTACCAGGTGGCTTCGGAGATCGTGGTGTAGAAGGTAAAATCGTTGCGATTCAATATGCTCGTGAAAACAAAGTTCCATTCTTAGGAATATGCTTAGGTATGCAACTTGCATCAATTGAATTCGCACGTAACGTATTAGGATTAGAAGGAGCTAACTCTTCTGAGATTAATCCTGATACTCCTTATGCAATCATCGACTTATTACCAGAACAAAAAGATGTAGAAGACTTAGGTGGTACACTTCGTCTTGGTCTATATCCATGTAAGCTTGCTGAAGAAACAAATGCATACAATGCTTACAATGAGCCGGTTGTATATGAGCGTCATCGTCATCGCTATGAGTTCAACAATCAATTCCGTCCGGATATGGAAAAAGAAGGATTTGTATTCTCTGGTACAAGCCCAGACGGTCGTCTAGTTGAAATCATTGAATTAAAAGATCACCCATGGTTCGTGGCAGCACAGTTCCACCCAGAACTAGTTTCTCGTCCAAACCGTCCACAACCATTGTTCCATGATTTCGTAAGAGCTTCTATTACGAATAAAGAGAGCAAGTAATAAAAAAAGCGCCTGAAATAGGGCGCTTTTTTTAATATTCATTTAACATTTCATCGATTGTAAATTTGATCCCGTGATATGCAAATAAAGCTATCATTAAGCTTGGGAATCCGTAGCGATTACCTTCATCGTCTGGAATAAGACCTTTTAATAACTTTGTATCAATATGTACATCTGTATATTGCTCTAGCGATTCAGTACCTTCTTGAATAGCAGAGATACCGACAATAGAGTGTCCGTTGGCTTGAAGTTTTTTTGCTATTGCTACAACTTTTTCATCTGTTGAAAAACGGCTAATAAGAAGTACACGATCTGCAGAAGTTACTTCTACTTCTTTACCATCTTCATATAATCGTTTTGCTTGCTTCATTGGTTCAGCACCGAATAGTGCTTCAGCAACAACGCCCTCCATTTCATTTGTACCATGTAAATAAATGAAACCTTCGCCAACTAATGCTTGAGCAAGTAGACGGGCGCTATCTTCTATATTCATTTCCTCTTTTTGGGAAACTCTGGAGAAATAACCACTTAATTGAGTTGAAAAAATTTTTAACATAATGTGACTCCCTTCGTACGTGTTTGCCGGCTTTCATTATAGTTCATTTTTTTAGAAAGGTGAAATCGAAGGGTGGCATAACGAAATAGTAAACGGTAAAATAAGAAAGAATAGGAAGGAATTTGCCAAAGAATAGCGAAAATAAATCGTTAAGATATAAGAAGCTTTAAATCTTGTATTTACACAGAAAGGTTGGGAATTATGGAAGGTAAAATTTTAATCGTTGATGATCAATATGGCATTCGTGTGTTGTTACATGAAGTGTTCCAAAAAGAAGGTTATCAGACATTCCAAGCAGCAAATGGATTTCAAGCTTTAGATATCGTAAAAAAAGATAATCCGGATTTAGTAGTGTTAGATATGAAAATTCCAGGCATGGATGGTATAGAGATTTTAAAGCATGTAAAAGAAATTGACGAGAGTATTAAAGTAATTTTAATGACTGCTTATGGAGAGTTTGATATGATCCAAGAAGCAAAAGATTTAGGAGCTTTAATGCATTTTGCTAAACCGTTTGATATTGATGAAATTCGTCAAGCTGTGAGAAATGAGCTCGCTGTAGAGGCGTAAAAATGAATTTTTTATAAAAAATATGGAAAAAAGCGTTTACATGGACTATTGAGCAGGTGAATACGGTTGAGTTTTTTAGTACAAGTTGTTATCCTATTGAGTGTAGAAAAAAGTCCGGTATGTAGATATACATATTTTACCTTATTCTGGTCATACTACCAGCGATAAGAACTTATCGGATACAAAAAACGTTTTTTAGGAGGATTCACCATGCCTTTAGTTTCTATGAAAGAAATGCTAAACAAAGCACTAGAAGGAAAATACGCAGTTGGTCAATTCAACATGAACAACTTAGAGTGGACTCAAGCTATCTTAGCTGCTGCGGAAGAAGAAAAATCTCCTGTAATCCTAGGTGTATCTGAGGGTGCAGCTCGTCATATGACTGGTTTCAAAACAGTTGTAGCTATGGTTAAAGCTTTAATCGAAGAAATGAACATCTCTGTTCCTGTAGCGATTCACCTTGACCATGGTTCAAGTTTCGAAAAATGTAAAGAAGCAATCGATGCAGGTTTCACATCTGTAATGATCGACGCTTCTCACCACCCATTCGAAGAAAACGTTGAAACTACTAAAAAAGTAGTAGAATACGCACACGCTCGTAACGTATCTGTTGAAGCTGAGCTTGGAACAGTTGGCGGACAAGAAGACGACGTAATCGCTGAAGGCGTAATTTACGCTGATCCTGCAGAGTGTAAGCACCTTGTTGAAGCAACAGGTATCGATTGCCTAGCTCCAGCTTTAGGTTCTGTACACGGTCCTTACAAAGGTGAGCCTAACTTAGGATTCGCTGAAATGGAACAAGTTCGTGACTTCACTGGCGTACCTTTAGTATTACACGGTGGTACTGGTATCCCAACTGCTGATATCGTAAAAGCTATCTCTTTAGGTACTTCAAAAATTAACGTAAACACTGAGAACCAAATCGAGTTTACAAAAGCTGTTCGTGAAGTATTAAACAAAGACCAAGAAGTTTACGATCCTCGTAAATTTATCGGACCTGGCCGCGACGCTATTAAAGCAACTGTTGCTGGTAAAATGCGTGAGTTCGGTTCTAACGGTAAAGCGTAAGAATAAAATTCCGTTTTGGAAACCGTCTAGTCTTTTAGACGGTTTCCTTTCGTTGTATAATGAAAGCGTGAACAAGTCTAAAGATTTTATCATTTTGTATTTGAAATAGAAAATAATGTGCATAGTCCTATTAATAAATGTGATAACGTATCTAAATTGATAAAGTGAATTCGATGAATAGTTAATCTTTATCTTTTTGTATTACAGGAGAAATGAAGATAATGGTTTCCTATTTATTGAGTTTTGGGATGGAAAGTAAGTGAGATTCTTAAGGGGAGCTTTCTATAAAAATATGGAAAGTAAATACATTCACAAGAAGGGAGCTCAATATGGAAAAATTGCTAATTGAAGGCGGAAGAGCTTTAAATGGAACAATTCGCGTGAGTGGTGCAAAGAACAGCGCCGTTGCACTAATTCCAGCGACAATTTTAGCAGATACTCCAGTAACTATTGGTGGTGTTCCTAATATTTCGGACGTGAAAATGTTGGGAGACTTACTAGAGGAAATTGGAGGAAGAGTAACTTATGGACAGGAGGAAGAGATGGTAGTCGATCCCTCTAACATGGTTGCAATGCCTTTACCAAACGGAAAAGTGAAAAAACTGCGTGCTTCTTATTATTTAATGGGTGCGATGCTTGGCCGTTTTAAAAAAGCTGTTATTGGGCTTCCGGGTGGATGTCATTTAGGGCCGAGGCCAATTGATCAGCACATTAAAGGGTTTGAAGCGTTAGGTGCACATGTTACAAACGAACAAGGTGCTATCTATTTAAGAGCAGATGAACTACGTGGTGCACGTATTTATTTAGATGTTGTTAGTGTAGGAGCTACGATTAATATTATGCTAGCAGCTGTGCGCGCGAAAGGTAGAACTGTTATTGAAAACGCAGCAAAAGAACCAGAAATTATTGATGTAGCTACATTGTTAACAAGCATGGGTGCACGTATTAAAGGTGCTGGTACAGATGTAATCCGAATTGATGGTGTGGATTCACTGCATGGTTGTCATCATACGATCATTCCAGATCGTATTGAAGCGGGTACGTATATGATTCTAGGTGCTGCGTCAGGAGGAGAAGTGACAGTTGATAATGTTATTCCTCAACATTTAGAGTCAGTTACGGCGAAGTTAAGAGAAGCTGGTGTCCAAGTTGAAACGAATGATGACCAAATTACAGTGAACGGTAATGGAAGATTAAAAGTAGTTGATATAAAAACGCTTGTATACCCAGGTTTCCCAACAGATTTACAACAGCCATTTACAACACTTTTAACAAAGGCGCATGGAACGGGTGTTGTAACGGATACGATTTACGGTGCACGCTTTAAACACATTGATGAATTACGTCGTATGAATGCACAAATTAAAGTAGAAGGTCGTTCGGCAATTGTAACTGGTCCTGTTTTGTTGCAAGGTGCAAAAGTGAAAGCAAGTGATTTACGAGCTGGAGCGGCTCTTGTTATTGCAGGATTAATGGCGGATGGAATTACAGAAGTAACCGGACTTGAGCATATTGATCGAGGCTATGAAAATATAGTAGACAAGCTTAAAGGACTTGGTGCAAACATTTGGCGAGAACAAATGACAAAGCAAGAAATTGAAGAGATGAAGAACGCATAAGTGATACTTCCGCAAGGGGGAAGCGAAGCATCACTACTTGCGGAAGTACACTTTATAGAAAAACACGGTTCACAAAATACGGCAGAAATATAAAGACTTAAAGGAGAGGGATTATTGTGGAAAGAAGTTTATCTATGGAGTTAGTACGTGTAACAGAGGCTGCAGCTTTATCATCAGCGCGTTGGATGGGACGCGGGAAAAAGGATGAAGCAGACGGTGCGGCAACATCAGCTATGCGTGATGTATTTGATACAATTCCGATGAAAGGTACAGTTGTAATTGGTGAAGGTGAAATGGATGAAGCGCCAATGCTATATATCGGAGAAAAATTAGGTACAGGATATGGTCCACGTGTAGACGTTGCAGTTGATCCTTTAGAAGGGACAAATATCGTGGCAGCTGGTGGATGGAATGCTCTTGCTGTTATTGCAATTGCAGATCACGGCAATTTGTTACATGCTCCTGACATGTACATGGATAAAATCGCGGTTGGCCCAGAAGCGGTTGGGGCAGTCGATATTGATGCGCCTATTATTGATAACCTACGTGCAGTTGCGAAAGCGAAAAATAAAGATATTGAAGATGTTGTAGCGACAGTTTTAAACCGTCCACGTCATCAAGCGATTATTGAAGAAATTCGTAAAGCTGGTGCTCGCATTAAATTGATTAATGATGGAGACGTAGCTGGCGCAATTAATACTGCATTTGATCGTACTGGTGTAGATATTTTATTCGGTTCTGGTGGTGCACCTGAGGGTGTATTAGCAGCAGTTGCATTAAAATGTTTAGGCGGCGAGATTCACGGAAAACTATTACCACAAAACGAAGCTGAATTGGCGCGTTGCAAAAAGATGGGTATAGAAGACATCAACCGTATCCTTCGCATGGAGGACTTAGTAAAAGGTGACGATGCAATCTTTGCAGCAACAGGTGTAACAGACGGAGAACTATTACGCGGCGTTCAATTTAAAGGTAGCGTAGGAACAACACAATCTCTTGTTATGCGTGCAAAATCAGGCACAGTACGCTTCGTAGATGGACGTCATAGCTTGAATAAAAAACCAAACTTGGTTATTAAGTAAAAAGCGGAGGTGGCTTGCTCAGAAGGGGAAGGCATTGGAACTCCTGACGAAGAGGCGTTTTGTGCCTCGCAGGAAGGGGTGAAATGACTGACCCTTCTAGCCACCGGAGCTGGATTAAATAAAAGGTGGAAGCGGCTTGCTCAGAAGCATAAATGGCCTATTTATCGCCATTTAAAATAGAGTGAGTAGAAAAAAGTAAGAAATATAAAAAGCGAAGACAAACTTTCTTGTCTTCGCTTCTTGTATTTGTGTTCCAACGTATTGATTAAAACTAGATAAAAGGGTTACAATAGTGAATATTACCCTACTTGAACTTATTGCCTTTCATTATTAATTATTTGCCTTCCGTATTTTTTCCCTTTACCCATGTGAAAAGAGAATAACGTTAAAGTGTGGTGTCTGAATGAATTTGTCAATTGCAGCATTAGAAAACATGAAATTAAAAGAGTTATACGAGCTTGCGAAAGAATTTAAGATTTCGTATTATAGCAAATTAACGAAAAAAGAGTTAATTTTTTCTATTTTGAAAGCTCGAGCAGAAAAAGAAGGTTTCTTCTTCATGGAAGGCGTATTAGAAATTATTCAATCAGAAGGATTTGGATTCCTACGTCCTATCAACTATTCTCCAAGCTCAGAAGATATTTATATCTCAGCTTCGCAAATTCGTCGTTTCGATTTACGTAATGGAGACAAAGTTTCTGGTAAAGTACGACCTCCGAAAGAAAATGAACGCTATTTTGGGTTATTACAAGTTGAAGCTGTAAACGGAGATGATCCAGATTCAGCAAAAGAGCGTGTGCATTTCCCTGCATTAACACCATTATACCCAGATCGCCAAATGAAGTTGGAAACGGAACCGAAAAAGTTACCGACACGCATCATGGATTTAATTGCACCAGTTGGATTTGGACAACGTGGTTTAATTGTCGCGCCTCCAAAGGCTGGTAAAACAAGTCTATTAAAAGAAATCGCACACAGTGTTACAACAAATCATCCGGAAGCGGAATTAATTGTACTTTTAATTGATGAGCGTCCAGAGGAAGTAACAGACATTGAACGTTCTGTTAAAGGAGATGTTGTAAGTTCTACTTTTGATGAAGTACCAGAAAATCATATTAAAGTAGCGGAACTTGTGTTAGAACGTGCAATGCGTCTTGTAGAGCACAAAAAAGATGTTATCATTTTAATGGATAGTATTACCCGTTTAGCGCGAGCTTACAACCTTGTTATTCCGCCAAGTGGTAGAACATTATCGGGTGGTATCGACCCAGCTGCCTTCCATAGACCGAAGCGCTTCTTCGGAGCTGCACGTAATATTGAAGAAGGCGGTAGCTTAACTATTTTAGCAACAGCGCTTGTTGATACAGGATCTCGTATGGACGATGTAATTTACGAAGAATTTAAAGGAACTGGAAATATGGAACTTCACTTAGATCGTTCATTAGCTGAGCGTCGTATCTTCCCGGCAATTGATATTCGTCGTTCTGGTACACGTAAAGAAGATCTATTAATTCCGAAAGAACATTTAGACAAGTTGTGGGGTATTCGTAAAACAATGCGTGATACACCAGACTTTGTTGAAAGTTTCTTACGTAAACTTCGTCAAACAAAGACAAATGAAGAATTTTTACAAAACATTGTTGCAGATTCGAAAAGATATGTAACAACTAAGTAAAGGGAAAAGATTGGGACTCGCTTATTTTGTGGTAAGCGAGTTTTTTATGTTTTTTTAGGTGATGTTAAAGAGATATGAGTGGAAGGATATTGGTTGATTATAGTTGGAGTTGAATGAGTCGCGTACGCTTTTAAATGATATCCAGTTCCGACGGCTAGCTCTTCGTGTCTAAGAACTTCCGCTACTTAAGGTGAAAAGCACCTTTTGTACGAGAGAACCTTAGCTGGTCAGAGCTGAACGAGCCACCTCCACTTTAAATTTAAAAAGACAAAAACAGGTAGTTGCAAAATGAAGTTAGCCTTGTTATAATTTCATCATATGTGTTTCATCAATATAGTTGTGTATGCAGCTGAAGATGAAAAACTCTGTTTCGAAAATGATTCAGGGCGGAAGGAGATGAAAAGAATGAAAGCAGGAATTCACCCAGATTACAAGAAAGTTGTATTCATGGACACAAACACAGGCTTCAAATTCTTAAGCGGATCTACTAAAGGATCTAACGAAACTGTTGAGTGGGAAGATGGTAACACTTATCCATTACTAAAAGTTGAGATCAGTTCTGATTCTCACCCATTCTACACTGGACGTCAGAAGTTTGCTACTGCAGACGGACGCGTTGACCGCTTCAATAAGAAATACGGTATTAAGTAATAAAAACATAAAACAGGCAAGTGTATCTATTCGCTTGTCTGTTTTTTTTGCGAAAATATTATACCTTTACCCTACTTTTAGCTAAAAAGTAGATGAAAGGAGAGCTTCATGTACTTAATAAATCAAAATGGCTGGATTGAAGTGATTTGCGGTAGTATGTTTTCTGGCAAATCAGAAGAGCTAATCCGCCGTGTGCGTCGTACGCAATTTGCAAAACAACATGCAATTGTATTTAAACCATGTATTGATAATCGTTATAGTGAAGAAGATGTTGTATCACATAATGGATTAAAGGTAAAAGCAGTTCCTGTTTCAGCTTCAAAGGATATATTTGAACATATTACAGAAGAGCTGGATGTTATTGCAATCGATGAGGTGCAATTTTTTGATGGGGACATTGTGGAAGTGGTGCAAGTATTAGCAAATCGTGGCTATCGTGTCATTGTAGCTGGTTTAGACCAAGATTTCCGTGGTCTACCATTTGGACAAGTTCCTCAGCTGATGGCGATTGCTGAACATGTAACAAAACTACAAGCGGTATGTTCTGTATGTGGATCTCCAGCAAGTCGTACACAACGATTAATTGATGGAGAGCCAGCGGCATTCGATGATCCGATTATTTTAGTTGGAGCTTCAGAATCATATGAACCACGTTGTCGTCATTGTCATGCAGTTCCTGCAAACAAAGATAAGTAAAACTCGCTGCGCAAGGCGGGTTTTTTTCAGAATAGAGAGAGTGGGCGGTGCAAGCCGCTTGCGCTTTTAAATATAATTTGCGTTTTTTTGAGTAAGTACCATATACTATTTGTATTAGATACTAGGATGTAGAGGTGAATGATGTGTTAGATCGTTTGCAAGCTGTTGAAAATCGTTATGAGAAGTTAAATGAATTGTTAAGTGACCCAGAGGTTATTAGTGATACAAATAAGCTTCGTGAATATTCAAAGGAACAATCTGATATACAGGAAACGGTAGAGGTGTATCGTGAGTATAAAGATGTTCGTGAGCAATTAAAAGATGCGAAAGCAATGTTAGAAGATAAGTTAGACGCTGAGATGCGTGAAATGGTAAAAGAAGAGGTTTCTGAATTGGAAGGGCAAGATAAAACGTTATCAGAGCGTCTGAAAATTTTACTTGTTCCAAAAGACCCTAATGATGATAAGAACGTTATCGTTGAGGTTCGTGGAGCTGCTGGTGGCGACGAGGCAGCTTTATTTGCTGGTGACTTATACCGTATGTATAGCCGTTACGCTGAGGTACAGGGCTGGAAAACGGAGATTATTGAGGCTAGCTATACAGAGTTAGGTGGATATAAAGAGATTATCTTTATGATTAACGGTAAAGGTGCTTTCGCGAAGCTGAAATTCGAGAATGGTGCGCACCGTGTACAACGTGTTCCTGAAACGGAATCTGGTGGCCGTATTCATACATCTACAGCAACTGTAGCTGTATTACCAGAGGCAGAAGAAGTAGAAATCGATATTCATGAGAAAGATGTTCGTGTTGATACATTCGCTTCTAGTGGTCCTGGTGGACAGAGCGTTAATACAACGATGTCAGCGGTACGTTTAACGCATTTACCGACTGGTGTAGTTGTATCATGTCAGGATGAGAAGTCACAAATTAAGAATAAAGAAAAAGCGATGAAAGTATTACGCGCACGTGTTTATGATAAGTTTAGACAAGAAGCACAAGCTGAGTATGATCAAAACCGTAAACAAGCTGTTGGTACAGGTGATCGTTCAGAGCGTATTCGTACGTATAACTTCCCGCAAAACCGTGTTACAGACCATCGAATCGGTTTAACGATTCAAAAGCTAGATCAAATCTTACAAGGTAAGTTAGATGATTTCATCAATGCCTTAGTGATGGAAGATCAGGCTCAAAAGATGGAGGCAGCTGAGTAATGCGTGTCTATGAAGCCCTGAAATGGGCTTCTTCTTTTTTACAGGAAAATGGACGAGATGAAAATGCGGGAGAAATTGTCCTTTGTCATGTATTAAAGGTGAACCGAACAGGATTACTTATGAATATGCGTGAAGAAATAACTGTTGAACAAGAAACAAGTTTTACAGAGTTTATCCACAAGCATGTAGAAGGTATTCCGATTCAATATATGATTGGTTATGAAATGTTTTATGGACGATCGTTCTTTGTGAATGAAGAAGTATTAATACCAAGACCGGAAACAGAAGAGCTTATAGTAGGAGTATTAGAAAGAATCGAGCGCCATTTTGGTGATGAGAAACTACATGTAGCAGATATCGGTACGGGTAGCGGAGCGATTTCGATTACACTTGCTTTAGAAAATAAAAATCTTCATGTGTATACGGTAGATATTGCGCAGGAGTCGATTGAAGTTGCAAAAGAAAATGCAAAAACTTTGGGTGCAGAAGTAACGTTCTATCACGGTGATTTATTATCACCATTTTATAAAACAGGTCAAAAGTTAGATGTTGTTGTTTCAAATCCTCCATATATACCGGAAGAAGACTGGCGTGGTCTTTCTCCTGTGGTGAAAGAGCATGAGCCAAAGAGAGCGCTTGTTGGCGGGGAAGACGGATTAGATTTCTATCGCCGTTTTATGGAAGAGTTGCCGAATGTGTTACAGAAAAAAGCAATTGTGGCGTTTGAAATTGGAGTAGGGCAAGGTGAGGACGTGAAGGGGCTGTTACAACAAGCTTTCCCACATGCTCATGTTGAGGTTGTTTTTGATATTAATGGAAAAGATCGTATGGTATTTGCAGAGATGGAGTAAGGTTCACGCCTTACTCTATTTTTTGTGCAAAAATTTATATAGATTTTGAATTTAATAGTTTAGAAAGATGAAAGTCTGTCCACACTGTTTGTAGAAGGGACGGTGGAGGAAATGAAAAAACAAGTTATTGCTTATCTTCTTCTATTATTAATTGGTGCACAGTTGCTTGTGCAGTTTGGATATATGAAAGCTGATGCGAAAGGGCCTTCAGTTATTCCGAAAGAGGCCGTTCGATTACGGATTTTAGCAAATAGTGATTCAGATAAAGATCAGGCGTTAAAGCGCAAAGTGCGTGATGAAGTAAAAGCGCAAATTGATGGATGGGTAGCGGATTTAACTTCATTTGAAGAGGCGCGTAAAGTCATTCAAAGTCATATTCCAGAAATCGAAAAAACAGTGGCCAATACGTTGAAAAAAGAAGGAAGTAAAGATTCATTTCAAGTGAAATTCAGTAAGAATGTAAAGTTTCCTACAAAGGTATATGGGAATTTTATTTATCCAGCAGGGGAATATGAGGCAGTATTGATTACAATTGGAGAAGGTGAAGGGGCAAACTGGTGGTGTGTATTGTTTCCACCGATGTGTTTCTTAGATTTTTCAAGTGGTACAGCTGTAAGGAAAGAAGAACATGTTGTGAAGGCTGAATCTCCTGAAGAGGAGCAGGTAAAACAAATAGATGAGGAAGTAGTAGATACAGAAGAGAAAAAAGAGGATGAGGTGAAAGAAAAGAAAGTTGTAAAGCAGGAAGTCGCAAAAAAAGTAACAGCTTCTGAAAAGAAAGTAGTAAAAAATGAAACGAAAGTAGAAGAACAATCTGTAAGTAAAGAGGAAACAAAAACTGTGGAAAAAGTGGAGAAACCTGTGGAACAAAAACAAGATAAACAAAATGAGTATGTAAAAGTAGAGGAGGAAGAAGAAAAGCCGGAAGTTAAGTTATTTATTGTAGAGGCTTTTACATCTTTATTCTCTAAATAGTACTATTAGTAGATTCCTTCTCATATATAAAAAAGAGGAGGGATTTACTATGAAGAAGGTATATTTTGCGACGAAAGCAGATGTGGAAAGATTGCATTCTTTTTTCGGACAAGCTAATAAAAAAGATGATAAAATAAATGAGTTGTACGCGCAATTTATGATTTTGGAAGAGGCGGAAGAAATACGGGCTGTCATTGGATATGAACAAAGTGAAGAAAACGCACTTATTCGTTCTTGTTTATTCACACCTAATGTGGATAAACAGACTTTCTTATATTTTTTTGAAATGTTTTTGCAGTATATGAAAGAAAAAAATATTCGACAACTGTACTTACTAACAAATCATCCACAATCAATAACAATCTTTCAGTTTTTTGACTTTGTTACTATAGAGAAAGAAAACGTACCAGAGGGAATTCGACAGTTAGAACACTTTTGTAAAAATATAAAAGAGCCAAATGCAATAATACTAAATTGTCAGCTATTCACAAAGTTATCCACGGATTAATTAGGTTTATCCACATTTTGTGGATAAACCTTGTTTGTCTTTTGGATAAATCTCATAGTAAACTAAAAATAGACAAGTATTTCAGGGTAGAAAAGGACGTGGGAAAAAATGCATACAAATATGTGGGTTGTGGATAATGTTGTGGAAAGAAAAAAATATTATCCACAGTTACAAGAAGCAGCAAAATTATTAAGGGAAAACGAGGCGATTGCCTTCCCTACAGAAACGGTATATGGACTAGGCGCAAACGCTATGAATGATGAAGCAATCGCGAAAATTTTTGAAGCGAAAGGAAGACCGAGTGATAATCCACTTATTGTTCACATCGGTACAAAATCGCAATTAGATGGGATTGTGAAGGAAATTCCGCCAGTTGCAGAGAAGTTAATGGAGCATTTTTGGCCAGGTCCGTTAACAATTATTTTACCTAGAAAAGAAGGAATTTCAGAGAAGGTGACGGCAGGACTTAATACAGTTGGAGTAAGAATGCCTGATCATCCAGTAGCGCTTGCTCTCATTGAAGAGGCAAATGTACCTGTTGCAGCACCGAGTGCAAATCGTTCTGGGCGTCCAAGTCCGACGCTAGCGTCTCATGTATATGAAGATTTAAATGAGAAAATCGCAGGTATTGTAGATGGTGGTGCAACCGGAGTAGGTGTTGAATCAACTGTAATTGATTGTACGAGCACTATTCCGACGATATTACGCCCAGGCGGGATTACGAAGGAACAATTGGAAGCGGTGATTGGTACGGTTTCTTTAGATCCGGCTTTAAAGGATGAGAAAGAAAAACCGAAATCACCTGGAATGAAATATACACATTATGCACCGAAAGCGCCACTTAGTATTGTTGAAGGATCACGTGAGTTTATTCAGCACCTTGTGGATGAGAAGAAGGAAGAAGGATTCAAGGTGGGCGTATTAACGACAGAAGAGTATCAGCATATATATAGCGCGGATGTTATATTATCTTGTGGTGTTCGAAGTGATTTAGCTAGCGTTGCGACTAAATTATATGATGTACTTAGAACGTTTGATGCAAGTGAAGTGGATGTTATTTTTAGCGAATCATTCCCGAATGAAGGAATAGGAAATGCAATTATGAATCGCTTAACAAAAGCGGCAGGACATCATATTATTACTGAATGATAAGGTAAGATTAGCAAACAGAATATTTCTCCTCGGATAAGCATATTGTGAAGTAGCACGTCCGAGGAGGGACATGAATGACGTTTGAACAGCTACTACCTTTAATAATTATGGCATTCGCCTTAGGAATGGATGCGTTCTCGGTGAGTCTTGGTATGGGGATGATGACCTTAAAGGTAAGACAAATCCTGTATATCGGTATGACGATAGGGATTTTTCATATTATCATGCCATTTATAGGGATGGTATTAGGTCGTTTTTTATCAGAGAAGTATGGAGATATTGCACATTTTGCAGGTGCTATTTTACTAATTGGACTAGGATTCTATATTGTATATTCCTCTATTTTGGAGAATGAAGAGACTAGAACGGCCCCTATTGGAATTAGCTTATTTGTCTTTGCATTTGGCGTTAGTATAGATAGTTTTTCAGTAGGACTTAGTCTTGGTATTTACGGAGCACAGACAATTATTACGATATTACTTTTTGGATTTGTTAGTATGTTATTAGCATGGATTGGTTTATTAATTGGTAGACATGCGAAAGATATGCTCGGTACATATGGTGAGATAGTAGGTGGTATCATTCTGGTTGGATTTGGATTATATATCCTTTTTCCTATATAATTTTATGTAGGAGGGAATTATGAACAAGCTATTGGAATGGTATGTTAAGTTTTTAACCTTCTTTCCTCGATGGCTAAGAAGACTTATAATTTGGGGTATTATTTTGCAAATTTCGATGTTAGGTTGGATTAAGTTAATTCGTGAATGGTGAGATAGTTCCTTTCTGTGCATATTTTGTTTGTACTATATTTATTGCACTAAAAATTACAGATATAGAAAGGATGAGATGAATGACGAGATTGAAGCAAGTTTTTGGTATTATTATTAGTTTTTTTGTTTTTTGGTTTAGTATGCTCGGTGTACAGATGTTTGCTGAGTTTTTAGATATTGAGTCATTGAAGTTTGTTGCGGGAAAAACGGAGGCAGCGCGTGCTTTTTATTCTCCGTACCCGTTTTTAATTGTTTTTCTGATTACGCTGCTTTCCCTATACTTCTTCGTAATTAAGCTAGGGAAACCGAAAAAAGAGAAAATGCCTACTTTAGAAGAGAAGAAGGAAGAATTACAATAAAAAATCCCCTGCTATTTAGCAGGGGATTTTTATGTTTAAGTGATGGAAGGAATCGGGACGCCTTTACTTTTAGATGATATCCAGCTCCAGCGGCTAGAATGGTCGGTGGCTTCGCGTCTTCCTGCGAGGCAAAAAGCGCCTCTACGTCAGAAGCTCCATCCTCCTCCCATTCTGGGCGAAGCCCCTTCCGCTTTTAGATAATATCCAGCTCCAGCGGCTAGAATCTCCGGTCATTTCGCTCTCTCGCATGAAGCAAAAAGCGCTTCAAGGTCGAGAGCTCCAATGCCCTGCGATTCTGAGCGAGCCGCTTTCGCTTTTAAACTGGCCTAACCAATTCAAATTGTTCTCCTAGTTTTGCGTAGTTGTGTCCTGCTAGGCGGCTTACTGGTTTTAGTCCTTCTGCATGAATGCGTCCATTTTCGTATAGGTGTTCTGCGACGTGGAAACGAACGACGCGTCCGATTAGTAGATCGCAAGCTGGTGAGTCTTCTGTTCCGCCAAGAGGAATTGCACGTTCTAGTACGCATTCCATTCGAATATTTGCTTCTTTTACACCTGGAACGGAGATGACATCACTTTTAATTGGTGTTAGTTTTGCCAGTTCAATTTCACTTTCATTTGGCGGGAGATTAGCTGCTGTTTCGTTAATTGCCGCTACATATGATTCATCAGAGATATGTACGACAAATTCCCCTTTTTCAATTGCGTTTCGGGAAGTGTCCTTTCTTTCTCCAGCTTTTCGTTGTACAGAAACTGAGATAAGTGGTGGATTAGCAGCGACAATATTGAAATAACTATATGGTGCGCCGTTTAATATGCCGTCTTTTGTTACAGAAGTAACGAATGCGACAGGGCGTGGAATGATACTTCCTGTTAATAATTTGTAATTCTCTTTTTCCGATTGTTCATTTGGATTAATGGATAACATGCTTGAAATCCCCTTTCTAAATATGACGACTTATTGTTTGTTTACAAGATGTTAGTGGAAAACTCCTGCTGAAAATAATATTTTTATTACATAAAAAGAACTTACTTCAACTACAATGAAGTAAGTTCCGTCTAAATAATCTCGAATTCAAGATAAAAATTATAATAAAACGTATGCACCAGGTCCGATTAAAGCTACCCCGATAGCAACGGCGATTAACATTAAGTTGTATTCATATCCGTTTTGGGTTACCCAGTAACCATTTTTTCCGTGAACAGTGAAGATTGCCATTAACATTGTTCCAACGATAAATAATGAACCAATTGCAGTGAAAATACCTGATGCGAATAAGAAACCACCTAATAATTCAGTTGCGCCAGCCATAAATGCCATGAATACACCAGGGCGTAAACCGATTGATTCCATCCAGCCACCTGTTCCTTTTAAACCGTAACCGCCGAACCAACCAAATAATTTTTGAGCACCATGACCCATGAATGTAATACCTATAATAAGACGAATAATAAGAAGACCGAAATCCATCATTTTTGAAAACCTCCTAAAAGTTATTAACTTACCTTATGTAAGTAATAATAAAATAGTTACTTACTTTAGTCAAGCGGATTTTGAAAAAAGTTTGAAATTAATTTTACAAATTAACGACAAAAAATAAAATGTAGTAAAGACCTCTAGACAAGTAGGGTAAAAAAAGAGAAAATATAAGTAGAAGTTAATTTTCTTATTGTTATTCAGACAATCAGAATTGACTGGAATTTTGCAAAGAGCTACAATAAGAGTCTATTAGTAATGACGTAATTTATTTCGAAAGCGTTTTTACAGTATAATATTCGAAGTATGAAGTCTTACATGTATCCCGAGCTTTACTAGGGATTGCCCTATAAACTTTTAGGTAAATTATAAGGAGGACTATCCTATGTTTAAAAAATTATTCGGTCTTGGTTCAAAAACAAACGAAGAAACAATCGTAGCTCCATTAACTGGAGCAGTGAAAAATATTGAAGAAGTACCAGATCCAGTATTCGCAGGTCGTATGATGGGTGACGGTGTTGCAATCGATCCTACTGAAGGTGTAGTTGTATCTCCAGTTGATGGTGAAATCGTACAATTATTCCACACGAAACATGCTATCGGAATTAAAGCGAAAAACGGTACAGAAATTTTAATCCACGTTGGATTAGAAACTGTAAAAATGGAAGGCGAAGGTTTCGAAGCTCATGTTTCTGAAGGCCAAGCTGTAAAAGCTGGAGATAAATTAATCTCATTCGACTTAGAATTAATTCGTGAAAAAGCGAAAAGCACAATTACTCCAATCGTTATTACAAATACAGATGCAGCTGAGTCTATTAAGACAACTGTAGGCGTAACAGCTACAAAAGGTTCAACAGAAGTAATGAAAGTTACAATGAAATAATTATTGTATAAGAGGAATCCGTTTCGTATGAAATGGATTCCTTATTTTGTTTTGTAGTACGCTTACTATGTATGTTAAAATACCCTAGGCACTTGGAAATAGGGTTTCACATATATGTGGATAAGGCGCATTTTCTTAGAAAAAATATAAGGGAAATGCGCCTTTTGTATATTCACATTTCTTTTGTTCTATTCTTATGTACGTTATGATAAAAGGTAGGAAAAGAAGAAAAGGGGTGGGTTTGGATGAAACGATTGTTATTTATTTGCACTGGAAATACATGCCGTAGCCCGATGGCTGAAGCGTTACTTCGTCATCATGGAGAAGGTAAGTTTGAAGTGCAATCTGCTGGTGTTTTCGCCTATCCTGGAAGTGATGCGTCGGTACATGCAAAGGAAGCTTTAGCTGAAAAAGGAATTGCAATCAATCATGCCGCGCAGCAAGTAAACGAAGCTTTGCTTGATTGGGCTGATATGGTAGTAACAATGACGGAAAATCATAGGCAAATTGTCCTTGGTCATTATCCGAGCGTTGAAAAGAAAGTGGATACATTATATGGAGTAACTGAGGGGATAAGTAAAGATATTTCAGATCCATTTGGCGGTTCACTTTCTACTTATAAAGAAACGTTAGAAGAGATGGAAAAACTTGTACAAACTTTACTGAAAAAACATTCAGAAGGTTGATGTTTCGTGTATAATACGATATTGGAGATCACTTCGTACCATTAAGGTATCGAGTGAGAAATGAAGATAATTGATTGAAACTTTGGAGGGGTAAAAATGAAAGTAGTAGTAGCATCTGATCACGGCGGTATGAATATCCGTAAAGAACTTGTAAGTTTATTAGAAGAGTTAAATATTGAATATATTGATTTAGGTTGTGAATGTGAAGCTGGTTCTGTTGATTACCCTGATTTTGCGTTTCCAGCAGCGGAAATGGTAGCGAATGGCGAAGTAGATCGTGGTATTTTAGTTTGTGGGACAGGCATCGGTATGTCAATTGCTGCAAACAAAGTAAATGGTATTCGTTGTGCGTTAGTTCATGATACGTTCAGCGCGAGAGCAACGAGAGAGCATAATGACACTAACATGTTAGCAATGGGCGAGCGTGTAATTGGTGCTGGTCTAGCTCGTGACATCGCAAAAATTTGGTTAACAACTGACTATGAAGGTGGCCGTCACGAAAACCGCGTAGGAAAAATTAAAACATACGAAGCAAAGTAATAGATTCTAACTAGAAGTAGTATGAAATATAATTTGGTGAACCAACCTGTGAAAGGAAGAGGCGTAATGACAGAAATCGTAAAGGTAAGAGAACAGCTACAAATTTCGCTTTCTGATTTCCAAGAACAAGCTTCATTACAAAGTGGTCAAATTTTTGTAGTTGGGTGTAGTACGAGCGAAGTGCTAGGAGAGAAAATTGGAACATCAGGAACGATGGAAGTAGCAGAGGCGATTTTTTCTGAATTAAAACAATTTCAAGAGCAAACAGGTATTGAGTTGGCGTTTCAATGTTGTGAGCATTTAAACCGTGCTTTAGTAGTTGAGAGAGAGTTGGCAATGAAATATCACTTTGAAATTGTAACAGTTACGCCTGTTAGATCAGCAGGTGGTGCATTAGCAACATATGCTTATCATAATTTGAAAGATCCGGTAGTAATTGAGTTTATTAAAGCGGATGCGGGAATGGATATTGGTGATACATTTATCGGTATGCATTTAAAGCATGTAGCTGTTCCGGTTCGTACAAGTGTGAAGGAAATTGGAAGTGCGCATGTAACGATGGCAACAACACGTGGAAAACTAATTGGTGGAGCACGTGCTGTTTATGCGGCGGCTGAAGAGACTATCATTTGCCGTTAAAGTTGCACATTATCCTACGAACGAGGTATGTTGTCTGACTTTATCATAGAAGAAAGAAAAGACCGATTTTCGGTCTTTTTTTTCTTTTATGATAAAGAAAGTCATGTTAGAATGTAGTTGAAAACATGAAGGTTCGAAAGAATTACAACCTGAATTTTCGTTTTTTCTGAATAAATGAGAAAAAACTATTGGGAATCGATGTAATTCGTTCAGAAAAGGGGGATTTTGGTGGATCATTTAAAACGTCAAGATGAAAAGGTATTTGCTGCAATTGAGGCAGAACTAGGAAGACAGCGTTCAAAGATTGAGTTAATTGCTTCGGAAAACTTCGTAAGTGAAGCAGTAATGGAGGCACAAGGTTCTGTTTTAACGAATAAGTATGCTGAAGGATATCCTGGAAAACGTTACTATGGTGGCTGTGAGCACGTAGACGTAGTAGAAGATATCGCACGTGATCGCGCGAAAGAAATTTTTGGTGCAGAGCATGTAAATGTTCAACCGCATTCTGGTGCACAAGCGAACATGGCAGTATACTTCACGATTTTAGAGCAAGGCGATACAGTACTTGGTATGAATTTATCTCATGGTGGTCACTTAACACACGGAAGCCCTGTTAACTTCAGTGGAGTACAATATAATTTCGTAGAATATGGCGTGGATGCTGAATCTCACCGTATTAATTACGATGATGTATTAGCAAAAGCGAAAGAACATAAACCAAAATTAATCGTTGCGGGTGCAAGTGCGTATCCTCGTGTGATCGATTTCAAACGATTCCGTGAGATTGCAGATGAAGTGGGTGCATACTTTATGGTTGATATGGCACATATCGCTGGTTTAGTAGCTGCTGGTTTACATCCAAACCCAGTACCACATGCACATTTCGTTACAACGACAACACATAAAACATTACGTGGCCCACGTGGTGGTATGATTTTATGTGAAGAGCAATTTGCAAAACAAATTGATAAATCAATCTTCCCTGGTATTCAAGGTGGTCCACTTATGCACGTAATCGCTGCAAAAGCTGTTGCATTTGGAGAGACACTACAAGATGAGTTTAAAACATATGCACAAAATATTATTAATAATGCGAACCGCTTAGCTGAAGGTCTTCAAAAAGAAGGACTTACACTTGTTTCTGGCGGAACAGACAATCACTTAATCCTGATTGATGTTCGTAACTTAGAAATCACAGGTAAAGTAGCAGAGCACGTATTAGATGAAGTTGGTATTACAGTGAACAAAAATACAATTCCATTTGAAACAGCAAGCCCATTTGTAACAAGCGGTGTACGTATCGGTACGGCAGCTGTAACATCTCGTGGTTTCGGTTTAGAAGAAATGGATGAAATTGCGTCACTTATTGCTTACACATTAAAAAATCATGAAAATGAAGCTGCATTAGAAGAAGCACGTAAGCGTGTAGAAGCGTTAACGAGCAAATTCCCAATGTACACAGATCTATAATAGATGAAAGAAGACTGCTGAGACGTAATTGTTTTGGCAGTCTTTTTTTTTGGACATATATTCTTCATTAAGTATGTATACAAATGATGAATAAATTTTGGCGATATAATGAAGGATACAGCTCCCATAATTGGTAAAGATACTAGATAGATTCATTGTAAAATCATGATTTTGCCAAATTTGCCCTTGAATATTAGTAGCGTTTTCTTTACAATCGTAAATAGTGTAAAAAAGCGTGCAAACGCATGAATATCATCTAAAGGAGAGATTCACATGGGAAAACTGTATGTATTTGATCACCCGTTAATTCAACATAAGATTACATATATTCGCGATAAGAATACAGGTACGAAAGATTTTCGTGAATTAGTGGACGAAGTAGCAAGCTTAATGGCTTTCGAAATTACTCGCGATCTTCCACTTAAAGACATTGAAATTGAAACACCTGTAAGCAAAGCGACAACAAAAGTGATCGCTGGTAAAAAACTTGGTTTAATTCCGATTTTACGTGCAGGTTTAGGCATGGTTGATGGAATTCTGAAATTAATTCCAGCAGCAAAAGTAGGACACGTTGGTTTATACCGTGACCCTAAAACATTGCAACCGGTAGAATACTATGTGAAACTTCCAACGGATGTAGAAGAGCGTGACTTTATCGTACTAGATCCGATGCTAGCAACAGGTGGTTCTGCAGCTGAAGCAATTAACTCTCTGAAAAAGCGCGGTGCAAAACAAATTAAATTAATGTGTATCGTTGCAGCTCCAGAAGGAGTAAAAGTAGTACAAGAAGAACATCCTGATGTTGATATTTATGTAGCAGCATTAGATGAGAAATTAAATGACCACGGATATGTAGTACCAGGCCTTGGTGATGCTGGTGACCGTTTATTCGGAACGAAGTAAGACAACTGACGAGAGGGGATTCCCCTCTCGTTTTTTTTGCGCCTCGCTGAGGCAGGGGAGGGGGATAAATATACATAGTATATACAACATAAGTTGCATACACATCACATATAATATAGAAGTCTTACGTCTAAAGAGCACTATATTATGGAAGGAAAGCGTTATATCTTAAAAATATAATAGTGACAAACTTGTGAACATTCCCTTCTATTATAAAGAGAAAACTGTTAGAAATTGCATATCTCTAACCAGTATTTAGAAGGGGAACGTTTTCATTTTTGGGAGGAAATGACTAATACTCAAATTTTTTGATTTTTTACGATTTCTCGTTGACACTGTTAATACCCTATTGTATGCTAACAACGGGGATAGATGGTAGGGCTTTCAGTGACAAAAATACATCCATTCCGTGACGAAAATGTAAACTTTTTATTTTGTATAGGATTTATGCAAAAAAATGAGTTATTATTAACACATCGTGAATGAGGGTTACATATTGGAGGGATGAATCCTTGCAAAAAAACGATCGCAGCCATATAAAAGCTTATGCTTTAATGTCAGGTATTCTTGCTCAGTTAGTCGGTTCTATTCTTGTTGGAATCTTTGGTGGGCAGTGGATTGATAATAAGGTTGGAACGTTTCCATTGTTTCTTATTATAGGGTTATTACTCGGGTTAGGAACAGGGGTATACGCAATGATTCGACTCATTCGACATTACTATTCGGGAGAGCAATGATGATAGACGTACATGGACTTGTCCAAAGACAAAAGAAATATATGTACTACTTGCTTGCGCTTCTAGTGCTAGGATGGGGATTTACCTCTTACAAGGATGTATTTCTTGGGCTGATTATCGGAACGATTTTCAGTTTTCTTAGTTTGCGCATCATTGCACGTAGAACAGACAAGCTATTAGATCGCGTGACAAATGGAGAAAACGTGAAGTTTAAGGCGACAGCTGTAAGTACATATTCAAGGTTCGCGACGATTGGGTTATTAATTTTATTTGCAGCCAAATATCAAGAGTTAATTGCGATGTGGGGCCTAGGTGTAGGATTGCTGACAGGATACCTTGTCATGATCATAGATTTTCTTTATTTAGAGTATAAGAGCAGGGAAGAGAGGTGAATTACTAGTGGAACACGGTAAATTAGTTGAATTTCTAGGTTTAACGTTCGATTTGTCATCAGTGATGATGGTTACTGTAGCAGCAGTTATTGTTTTCGTAATCGCTGTTATTGGAACTCGCAGTTTAGCTCTTCGCCCAACAGGAATGCAAAATTTCATGGAATGGGTGTTTGACTTCGTGAAAGGGATTATCAATAGTACGATGGACTGGAAAACAGGTGGACGATTCTTAACGCTTGGCGTTACGCTTATCATGTTTATCATCGTATCGAACTTCCTTGGTTTACCATTCATGTATTCAACAGTTGAGGCTGGCGAACATATTGCATGGTGGAGATCACCAACGTCTGATCCAGCAGTTACATTAACATTAGCCGTGATGGTAGTTACCCTCACCCATTATTATGGAATTAAGATGAAGGGTACGAAAGAATACGTTAAAGGTTATTTCCAACCTATGAAATTCTTATTCCCATTAAAGGTTATTGAGGAGTTTGCTAACACATTAACGTTAGGTCTTCGTTTATTCGGTAACATTTATGCAGGTGAGATCTTATTAGGATTACTTGCTAAGTTAGGCGGGACGACAGTCCTTGGAGCATTAGGTGCGCTTGTACCGATGTTAGCATGGATGGGATTCAGCGTATTCGTTGGTTCAATCCAGTCGTTTATTTTCGTAATGTTAACGATGGTTTATATGGCTCATAAAGTAAGCCATGACCATTAATATAATTTAAGTAAGAAAAAATTTATTTTTTTATAATACAAAGGAGGACAAATTAAATGAGTTTAGGTGTAATCGCAGCTGCAATTGCAATTGGTTTATCAGCATTAGGTGCAGGTATTGGTAACGGTCTTATCGTATCACGTACAATCGAAGGTGTTGCTCGTCAACCAGAATTAAAAGGCGCACTTCAAACAATTATGTTCATCGGGGTTGCTTTAGTTGAGGCACTTCCAATCATCGGTGTAGTTATTGCTTTCATCGTAATGAACAAATAAGGGAGACTCCCCTTACATAGATGGCGAAGAGTGTTTTTTGAACTTTCTTCGCCATTGCTTTATGAACGAAACGTATGTCTTTTTTTTTCATATGATCAATTTAGATATTTTGAAGGGAGTGAATCCTTGTGCCAACTTTATTATTAGGGGCTGCCATTCCATTTGGAACGATTGCTTATACATTGTTCATTTTCTTACTTCTATTAGTAATGCTACGCAAATTTGCGTGGGGTCCTTTAATGGGAATTATGAAAGAACGTGAAGAGCATGTTACTAATGAAATCGACGCTGCAGAAAGAAGTAACGCTGAGGCGAAGAAGTTAGTAGAAGAACAACGTGAAATGTTAAAACAATCACGTGTTGAAGCACAAGAGTTAATCGAAAGAGCGAAAAAACAAGCTGTAGATCAAAAAGATGTTATTGTTGCTGCTGCGAAAGAAGAAGCAGAATCAATTAAAGCATCTGCTGTACAAGAAATTCAACGCGAAAAAGAGCAAGCGATTGCTGCTTTACAAGAACAAGTTGCTTCTTTATCTGTTCAAATTGCTTCTAAAGTAATTGAAAAAGAATTAAAAGAAGAAGATCAAGTGAAGTTAATTCGCGATTATATTAAAGAAGTAGGAGAAGCGCGATGAGCAATGGGATTGTAGCAAAACGTTATGCTGTCGCTCTTTTTAAAATTGCTAAAGAAAAACACGTATTAGAAATGTTTGAAGAGGAATTACGCCTTGTACAAAACGTTTATGTAAAGAACGGAGAACTACATAGCTTTTTAACGCAACCGAACATTTCAAAAGAGCAGAAGAAAACGTTTCTTGCAAACGTATTCGGATCTGTTTCTGAATCTATTTTAAATACGTTATATATTTTAATTGATAACAAACGCATTGATATCTTACCTGAAATTGCAGATGAATATGTTGTTCTTGCTAATGAAGAACGTAACGTAGCGGACGCAACTGTATATTCTATTCGTCTTCTATCAGAAGAAGAGAAGCTTAACATTGCAGAAGCATTTGCAAAGAGAACGGGAAAAGATGCAATTCGCGTAAAAAATGTTGTAGATGAAGATTTACTAGGCGGCATTAAAGTACGTATTGGAAATCGCATTTATGACGGAAGTTTACAAGGAAAATTAGCACGTATTCAGCGTGAATTAATGAAGAATAGATAGGGGTGAAGCACATGAGCATCAGAGCTGAAGAAATTAGCGCACTGATAAAGCAACAAATCGAGAACTATCAGTCTGAAATCGAAGTTAGTGATGTTGGTACAGTTATCCAAGTTGGTGACGGTATCGCGCGTGCTCATGGTCTTGATAACGTTATGGCTGGTGAACTTGTAGAGTTCTCTAACGGCGTTATGGGGCTAGCACAAAACTTAGAGGAAAACAACGTAGGTATTATCATTTTAGGACCTTACACAGAAATCCGTGAAGGTGACGAAGTTCGTCGTACTGGTCGCATCATGCAAGTACCAGTAGGAAAAGAACTAATCGGTCGTGTTGTAAACCCATTAGGTCAACCAGTTGATGGTTTAGGCCCAATCAATACAACAAACACTCGTCCAATCGAAAGTCCAGCACCAGGTGTAATGGATCGTAAATCTGTTCATGAGCCACTTCAAACAGGTATTAAAGCGATCGATGCTCTTGTACCAATTGGCCGTGGACAACGTGAGTTAATCATCGGTGACCGCCAAACAGGTAAAACAGCAGTTGCACTTGATACAATCATTAACCAAAAAGATGAAGATATGATTTGTATCTATGTAGCTATCGGACAAAAAGAATCAACTGTACGTAACGTAGTAGAAACACTACGTAAGCACGGTGCATTAGATTACACAATCGTTGTAACTGCATCTGCTTCTCAACCAGCTCCATTATTATACTTAGCTCCTTATGCTGGTGTAACAATGGGTGAAGAGTTCATGTACAATGGTAAACACGTATTAGTAGTATATGATGACTTATCAAAACAAGCAGCGGCTTACCGTGAGCTGTCATTACTATTACGTCGTCCTCCAGGTCGTGAAGCTTATCCAGGGGATGTATTCTACTTACATTCTCGCTTATTAGAGCGTGCAGCAAAATTAAGTGATGCAAGAGGCGGCGGTTCTTTAACTGCACTACCTTTCATCGAAACACAAGCAGGGGACGTATCAGCTTACATCCCAACAAACGTAATCTCAATTACGGATGGACAAATCTTCTTACAATCTGACCTATTCTTCTCTGGTGTACGTCCAGCGATCGATGCGGGTACTTCTGTATCACGTGTAGGTGGATCTGCTCAGATTAAAGCAATGAGTAAAGTATCAGGTACACTTCGTCTTGACCTTGCATCTTACCGTGAGTTAGAAGCGTTCGCTCAGTTCGGTTCTGACCTTGATAAAGCAACACAAGCGAAACTAAACCGTGGTGCTCGTACAGTTGAGGTATTAAAACAAGGATTACACAAACCGTTACGTGTAGAGAAACAAGTTATCATTCTTTACGCTTTAACACGTGGATTCCTAGATGATATCCCAGTAGTCGATATCACTCGTTTCGAAGAAGAATTCCATGCTTGGTTAGATTCAAATGCAGCTGACTTATTAAGCGAAATCCGCACAACTAAGAAACTTGCGGATGATGACAAATTTGCAGCAGCAATTAACGGATTTAAAAAAGTATTCGTAGCTTCTGAGTAATAAAAGCGGAAGCGGCTCGTCCTGAATGTGAGGGGGATGGAGCTTCTGACAAAGAGGCGGTCTTTGCCTCGTAGGAAGAAGTGAAGCCACCGAACATTCAAGCCGCTGGAGCTAGATAATAATATATATAGGCATCTCAATTTCTGAGATTGCTGACGGTTATGTAGAGGAAAAGAGTAGGTGCACCTATTCTTTTCCTTCAATCATGAGCAAGAATATCTTGCAACGTAGATTAGGAAGAGGATTCTTACTAATCGTGCCAACTTCCGGAAAAAAGGTGGTGAAAACCTGTGGCATCTTTACGCGATATAAAAGCGAAGATTACCTCGACAAAGAAAACGAGTCAAATTACGAAAGCGATGGAGATGGTATCTGCATCTAAGTTAAACCGTGCAGAGCAAAATGCTAAATCTTTCGTTCCGTATATGGAAAAGATTCAAGAAGTAGTAGCGAGCATTGCGCAAGGAAGTAAAGGAATTAATCATCCAATGCTAAATGCGCGTCCTGTAAAGCGTACAGGATACATCGTTATTACATCTGATCGCGGACTAGCAGGTGGTTATAACAGTAACGTATTACGTACGGTAAGTAACGTAGTTCGTGAACGTCATAATATGGATTCAAACCAATATTCAATTATTGTGCTTGGACGACTAGGACGTGATTATTTAAAACGTCGCGGCTTTAACATCATTGATGAAGTAGTTGGATTATCTGACCACCCATCATTTACTGATATTAAAGATCTTGCTTCTCGAGCAATTGCGATGTTCGCAGATGGTGCTTATGATGAGCTGTACATTTACTACAACCATTACGTAAGTAAAATTTCACAAGAAGTAACGGAAAATAAAATTTTACCGCTTACTGATGTGGCGTCTAACAAACCGACGACAGCTTATGAATTTGAACCTTCTGAAGAAGAAATTTTAAAAGTACTATTGCCACAATACGCAGAAAGCTTAGTGTACGGTGCATTACTAGACGGTAAAGCAAGTGAGCACGCGGCGCGTATGACAGCAATGAAGAGTGCTACAGACAACGCAATGGAAGTTATCGATTCACTTACACTTTCATTCAACCGTGCACGTCAAGCAGCGATTACGCAAGAAATTACGGAAATCGTTGGTGGCGCGGCAGCGTTAGAATAGTATTAAAAAGCGGAAGCGGTTCGTTCAGAATGAGAGGGAGATGGAGCTTTTGACGTAGAGGCGATTTGTGCCTCGTAGGAAAAAGCGAAGCCACCGAACATTCTAACCGCTGGAGCTAGATTCAATAAAAAGTGGAAGCGGCGCTGTCAAAAGAGTCGTATAAGCTAAACTAATAAAAAATTAAAAGCCGACTTCTCTTAGAAAGCTGGCTAATTAAAAGAAAGCTAGGAGGGAACCCGATGAATAAAGGGCGCGTTACGCAAATCATGGGTCCGGTTGTAGACGTTAAGTTTGATGGCGGAAAGCTACCAGAAATCTACAACGCCCTTACGGTAAAACAAAGCAACGAAAACGGAGCAAACATTAACTTAACATTTGAAGTTGCACTTCATTTAGGTGATGACACAGTTCGTACAGTTGCAATGTCTTCCACAGATGGACTTGTTCGTGGCACAGAAGTAGAAGATACTGGTAAAGCAATCTCTGTACCAGTTGGTGATGCAACACTTGGTCGTGTATTTAACGTATTAGGTGATGCAATTGACTTAGATGGTGAACTTCCTGCGGATGTACACCGTGATCCAATTCACCGTCAAGCACCTGCATTCGAAGAATTATCTACGAAAGTAGAAATTCTTGAAACTGGTATTAAAGTAGTAGACTTACTTGCTCCTTACATTAAGGGTGGTAAGATCGGTCTATTCGGTGGTGCCGGCGTAGGTAAAACAGTACTAATTCAGGAATTAATCAACAACATCGCACAAGAGCACGGTGGTATCTCTGTATTCGCTGGTGTAGGTGAGCGTACTCGTGAGGGTAATGACTTATACCACGAAATGAGCGATTCTGGCGTAATCAAGAAAACTGCGATGGTATTCGGACAAATGAACGAGCCACCTGGAGCACGTCAACGTGTTGCATTAACAGGTTTAACAATGGCTGAGCATTTCCGTGATGAGCAAGGACAAGACGTACTATTGTTCATCGATAACATCTTCCGTTTCACGCAAGCGGGTTCTGAAGTATCTGCCCTTCTTGGTCGTATGCCATCTGCGGTAGGTTACCAACCAACACTTGCAACAGAAATGGGTCAATTACAAGAGCGTATTACATCTACAAATAAAGGGTCTATCACGTCTATCCAAGCGGTATATGTACCAGCCGATGACTATACTGACCCAGCACCAGCTACAACGTTCGCTCACTTAGATGCAACAACAAACTTAGAGCGTCGTTTAACACAAATGGGTATTTACCCAGCCGTAGATCCATTAGCATCTACATCTCGTGCACTTTCTCCAGAAATCGTGGGAGAAGAACATTATGAAGTAGCTCGTCAAGTACAGCAAACTTTACAACGTTATAAAGAGCTTCAAGATATCATCGCTATCTTAGGTATGGATGAGTTATCTGAAGAAGATAAGTTAGTTGTACATCGTGCTCGTCGTATTCAATTCTTCTTATCTCAAAACTTCCACGTAGCTGAGCAGTTTACAGGTCAAAAAGGTTCTTACGTACCTGTGAAAAATACAGTTAGTGGTTTCAAAGAAATTCTAGAAGGAAAATATGATGACCTTCCAGAAGATGCATTCCGTTTAGTTGGTGGCATTGAAGAAGTTATTGAAAACGCGAAGAAAATGATGGCGTAAGGCCTTAGGAGGGACGAAGTATGAAGACATTTCCAGTCAGTATTGTAACTCCTGATGGACCGGTTTACGAAAAAGAAGTAGAAATGGTAAGTGTAAAAGCAGAGAGTGGGGAAATGGGGATCTTACCGGGTCACATTCCAACTGTTGCACCATTAAAAATTAGTGCAGTTCGTCTGAAAAATGGTGGACACACTGATTATGTAGCAGTAAGCGGTGGCTTTATCGAAGTTCGTCCAGATAAAGTAACTGTATTATCATCATCTGCTGAAGAAGCAAACCATATCGATATCCATCGTGCAAATGAAGCGAAGCGTCGCGCTGAGCAACGTATGCAAGATAAGCAAGCACATGTTGACTTTAAACGTGCAGAAATGGCATTACAACGTGCCGTGAACCGTTTAAACGTTTCTGATATGAAATAAAAAAATCCGTAAAGGCTTTGCCTTTACGGATTTTTTTATGTAGTTTATGGATAATTTTACAAAAATGGTATAATTATATTGATGCTTGTATAAGTAGAGAATAGACAACAATTTATAAAGGGGATGAATAAATGATCGGTGAAATGAAACGAGAAGCGTTGCACTCTTTAAAGGGAAAATGGGGACTAGGTGTTGGATCAACGATTTTATATTTTATTTTAAGTTATGTTGTTTCAATGGCTGCAATGCTTATACTTCTAATTCCAGGAATTATTATATTTTTCTTATTTGCTGGTTTAACAGGTCCACTTGAACAGGAAACCATATCAATTGGCGCAGGTATTACATTTGGTGTTTTTTATTGCATTATGATAATTTTAAGTAACGCATCATATGGTATTACCTCATACGGTTATATAAATGTATTTTTACAAATTAGTAAGCGAGAAGGTGCTAAAGTAGATCACTTATTCGAAGGATTTCGTGGCTTTAAAAGAATGATGAAAACGATGTGGGCTATGCTTGCGATTCTATTATATACAGGTACATGGATTCCGATGTTGCTAGTAGCCTTATTCGCATTTTTTGGTGAAGAAGGAAATCCATCGTTTACTATTGCTTTCTTTGTACTAATAGCTATTTCGATCGTTGTTATGATTGTGATGTATTTTTCTTATGCGATGACGTACTATGTAATGGTTGAAAATCCAGAGTATAGTGTGTCACAAGCAATGAAAGAAAGTAAGCATCTTATGAAGGGACATAAATTAGATTTGTTTCTTTTATGGCTTAGTTTTATAGGATGGGGTATTTTAGCGATTTTAACACTTGGAATAGGTTTTCTTTGGCTTAGCCCATATATGAGTACAACGACAGCGCATTTTTATCGCTATCTTTCAAAAGATGAATTGTAGTCGGAACATGCTATACTAATAGAGTTATTATGTATAGGAGGAAAATTATGATTAGTGATTTAAAAGGAGAAGCGCTAGATTCATTAGAAGGAAAATGGGGCTTAGCTGTCGGGGCAACATTACTGATTTCGATTCTTATTTCAGTTTTTAGTCTTAGTGTTGATTTCATTTTCTCTCAATTTTGGGATTGGAAAGAAGTAAATAACTCACTTTCAGTAGATGTTATTACAATATTGATGATAGGTCCATTAACGTTAGGTGGTTATTATTTAGCGTTACATATTATTCGTGAAAAAGAAGCGCGTATTGGGCATATATTCAGATGGTTTACAGAAGGAAGTAAGTTTATAAAGTCATTTTTATTATATATAGTAGTAAACATTTATATTTTCTTATGGTTTTTACTATTTATTATTCCAGGCATTATTAAATCATTTTCTTATGCAATGACGTATTTTATTATAAATGATCATCCTGAGTATTCTATAAACCAGGCTATTACAGAAAGCCGTCGTATGATGGATGGACATAAGATGGAGTATTTCATTTTATGTTTAAGCTTTATTGGTTGGTTTATATTGAGTTGTATTACATTAGGGATTGGATTCCTATGGCTAATTCCATATTTTTATACGACGTCAGCAGCTTTTTATGAAGAGATTGCAGAGGAATATTACGAGAAAAAAATTCCGACACTATAAAGTGAAACTTTAATTAGTGGAGACATCCCACCTTGTTTACTCGTTTTACTGTCCGTAAATAGCATGATAAAAACACCCAGTATGAGCTATTGGTTCATACTGGGTGTTTTTTGTAGAAATTGTATAAATTGATGACCCGTAAGTGGTTTGCTGAAATAGTAACCTTGCATATATTTACAGTTGTTCTTTTGAAGAAATTTAAGTTGTTTTTCTGTTTCAATTCCTTCAGCAACGACAGAAAGATTTAAAGTATTTGCAAGGGAAAGGATAGTGGAAACGATGGCTCTTTCCTCAGGCCGATGATCGGCTAGTTGTGTAAACTCTCTCGGTACTTTTAATGTATCGATAGGGAAAATGGACAAATAAGCGAGAGAAGAATAGCCGGTTCCAAAGTCATCAATGGACGTTTGAATACCATATTCCTTTAATTGCTTTAGCTTAGATAACGTTTCTTTTTCATCGATCATGGCAATTCGTTCTGTTAACTCAAGTGTTACATCTTTTGGATCGACTTTAACGTCTGTTATTATTTGTAAAATATTCTTAATTAAATTATTTTGCTGGAACTCTTTAGCCGATAAGTTAACACTTATTTTTAAATCTTTATAGCCAAAAGTATGCCATATTTTTAGTTGACGACAAGATTCATTTAATACCCAATGGCCAAGTGGAATGACTTGGGGAGTCTCCTCTACAATTGGAATGAACTCACATGGCGGAATGTCACCTAGGAGTGGGTGTTTCCAGCGTAGCAATGCTTCAGCACCAATAATCTTGTTCGTCGTAATATCAATTTGTGGTTGATAGACGAGATAAAATTCTTCGTTTACTAAAGCGAGTGGTAAATCTTTTTCAATTCGAGCTTTTCGTTCCGTTTTTTTATACAATTCTTTCGTGTACAGAGAGCTACCATTTTTTCCTTTATTTTTTGCTTCGTACATGGCCATATCAGCATGTTGTAAAATTGATAACGGATCTTCGCCTGCTTCAGGATATATTGCAATCCCGATGCTCGGTGAGATTTGTAAATGTTGATTTTCAATTTCAAATGGTTCATTCATGGCTGCTACAATCGTATCAGCTATTTTTTTCACATCTGGCCTCTTTTTATAATTTTCGATAAGTATTGTGAACTCATCTCCAGCTAATCGGGCAAGCTTCATATTTGGTGTCGCTATACTTTCGAGTCTTTTTGCTACTGCAATTAATAGCAGATCTCCTACCCTATGACCGAGGGTATCATTAATAACCTTAAAGCGGTCTAGGTCAAGAAACATAACAGCAAAAGGCATTTTTGATATCTCGGATCGAGCAATTGCTTGTTCTACATATTGATGAAATGCACGTCGATTTGCAAGCTCTGTTAGCGTATCATGATATGCTAGAAAATTAATTTGTTCTTGTTGTTGTTTGCTTTCTGTAATATCTTTAATCATTAAATAAACTCCAGAAATATGATTCTTTAAAAAGATAGGAACAGCTGTCACATGCAAGTAGTAAATATCTCTATTTTTATGATATGCCCGTATTTCTAAAGAAATAGATTTCCCCTTTTTTACGCGATGAAAGGCATTAATGATTTCTTCCAAATCTTCTTCATACGTAAGTGAATAGTAAGGTTGGTTTAATAATTCATTCGTTTGATAACCAAGTAAAGTCGTACCAGCGTTATTCACTTTCAGAAAATTACCGTATAAATCTAATGTGAAGATTGGATCTGGATGATGCTCGTATAAAGATTTAAACATTTGTTGGTTATGATATAGTTCATTTTTTTGTTCTACTAAATCTTCTGTACGCAGTTCAATTTGCTTTTCGAGTTCTGAGTTGAATTGCATTTGGGCTAGTAATAATATTTTATTTTGTTTTCGAACTAAACTATGGCGTATGAGAACGAAGGAGAAAGTTATCATAAGCCCGATTACTACAATAGGTGCAAAAACGTATTCAACTAATATGAAAACAATAAGCATTACGACAGAAATATAAGGTAATGATAATCTGATCGATTCCCCAAGTTTAGGTGTTAATAGCACTTGTTCTTGTCTTTCAGGTTCTTTTGTATGAAGAATACAGGCGATTGCTACTAGTACTAAAGTTACTTGATAGAGAGGAGTAATTGTAAACATAGAATACTCAGGTATGAAGTATTTGATATAAGCATAAATCGCATCTGTAGTCGCATATAAAATTAAAGCACTGCCAAGGAGCGCACCAACTTTTTTCGGTAATAAGGAAAGTGGTTTGAATAAAAGGTTAATTCCTATGAGAAAAAAGAGTAAATCAGTCATTGGATAGGTAAGTTGAACAAATATGTCGATATAGGATGTTGAAGAGATGTGAATGGTTCGTTCAATAAGTAAGTAGTAACTTAAAGTAAATTGTGCTGTAACAATAATACAAATATCACATATCATAAAAAGCTTTTCTAATAAATCTCGGTTATGAATAATTTCATATAGAAAGGCAAATGCAAAGCTAATTAAAAAAAGTAGGTAAAAAAAATCAGACGGATCAACGAATGTATAGTAGTCCTTTAAAATTAAACGTTGATAGGCAACGACGATATCACCAATGAAATAAGAGAGGGTTCCAACAGATAAAATGGTCCAAAATAAACGAGGTAACCCTTCTTTCATGTTTGAAAAATAAAGTATATAACTACAAGCGATAATATCAATGAACAATGTACTCATGCCAATTAATATTTGAAAAGGAAATGAGTATTCATATAGAAAAGGCATTGCCACGTAATGAATCAATATAGATAACAATGTAATGCTTATAAGAATACTTACATGTGTTTGTTTTTTCATTTATCTCACCCACGGGATATACATATAAATTCCTCTTTTTATTTTTTATAGTTTCTATACTTATTTTGCACAGATAGAGCCAGTTATAAAAACAGATTTTAATAATTCTCGTTTCTGTCCTCAACATGTCGACATAAGAATTTGAAGTTTGCTATAATGAATAAAATAGTTGCATTATTTAGAAAAATTTAAAAATAATAATTACTGCAACTAGGACATATTGTTTACTAAGTGAACTTGTTCTTAATTCAGGGGGGAGGGTTTCACAATGGCAAGTGTATATGAAAATAGTTATATGATCGTTTTGATTTTCTTGCTATTAGGCATATTGCTTCCGGTAGTGGCTCTTACATTAGGAAGGATGCTGCGTCCAAACAAACCAAGTGCAGCGAAAGCGACGACGTATGAGAGTGGGATAGAGCCTTTTCATGATGCAAATATTCGGTTTCATGCTCGTTATTATATTTTTGCTTTATTGTTTGTCATCTTTGATGTAGAAACTTTATTTTTATATCCATGGGCTGTTGCATATGACAAGCTCGGTTTATTTGCACTGATTGAAATGCTCATCTTTGTTGTAATGTTGCTAGTTGGATTAGCGTATGCTTGGAAAAAGAAGGTGTTACAATGGTTATAAATTTTGAGGAATTACATCCAAATGAGCGAGCGGAATTAGAACGAAATATCTTTTTTTCTACATTGGAACAGTTGAAAGGATGGGCACGGAGCAATTCATTATGGCCGATGACATTCGGACTGGCATGCTGTGCCATTGAAATGATGGGAGTAGGTTCATCACATTACGATTTAGACCGATTTGGGTCATTTTTTCGGACTTCACCAAGGCAATCGGACGTTATGATTGTATCGGGAACGGTAACGAAGAAGATGGCTCCTATTGTTCGGCGCTTATATGATCAAATGCCTGAACCAAAATGGGTTATTGCAATGGGATCTTGTGCGACTGCAGGTGGTCCATATGTAAATTCGTACGCTGTTGTGAAAGGTGTAGATCAAATTGTACCTGTTGACGTGTATATCCCTGGTTGCCCACCAAATCCTGCTGCTTTAATTTACGGGATTAATAAATTGAAGGAAAAAATTCGTTACGAGGCAAAGACAGGGAAGCAGGTGACGAATAAATGAGCAATCTGGATAAAGATTTAGAGGATTTAAAAAAAGAAGCGGCTAGGCGGGCGAAGGAAGAAGCGAGAAAACGTCTTGTTGCGAAGCATGAAGCAGAAATAAGTAAAATTGAGGAAGAAAATCAGGGAAAAGAGAAAGCGCTACCAAAAAATGACGAACTGACTGTAGAAGAAGCGAAACGACGTGCAGCAGCATTAGCGAAGCAAAAAAGGGAAGGGACAGAAGAGGTAACGGAAGAAGAAAAGGCCAAAGCGAAGACGAAGGAAGCAGCAGCTGTAAAAGCAAAAGCGGCAGCATTAGCGAAGCAAAAAAGAGAAGGAGCAGAAGAGGTAACGGAAGAAGAAAAGGCCAAAGTGAAGGCGAAAGCGGCAGCAGCTGCAAAAGCAAAAGCGGCAGCATTAGCGAAGCAAAAAAGAGAAGGAACAGAAGAGGTAACGGAAGAAGAAAAGGCCAAAGTGAAGGCGAAGGCAGCAGCAGCCGCAAAAGCAAAAGCAGCGGCGCTAGCGAAGCAAAAAAGAGAAGGAACAGGGGAGGTAACGGAAGAAGAAAAGGCCAAAGCGAAGGCGAAGGCAGTAGCAGCTGCAAAAGCAAAAGCAGCGGCGTTAGCAAAGCAGAAAGCCTCGCAAGGTGATGGGGATTCGGGAGATGAAAAGGCGAAGGCAATTGCAGCAGCAAAGGCAAAAGCGGCAGCGGCTGCAAGGGCGAAGACGAAGGGTGCTGAAGGTAAGAAGGAAGAGGAGCCGAAGCAGGAAGAGCCATCTGTGAATCAACCGTATTTAAATCAGTATGTTGAAGTTATTAAAGGGAAAATAGGAGAGGATGCATTAGTAGATTCCTACATTAATAAACTTTCAAAGGACGTGCCAACTCTTGTGGTGGATTCCGCGAAGTATTATGAAGTGATGGAGTCATTGCGATTCCATGAGGGACTTGCTTTTGATTACATGTCAGAGCTACATGCGACGGATTTTGTGACACATATGGAAGTGTATGTTCATTTATTTTCATATGGAAAGAAACAGTCAGTAGCGGTGAAAGTAAAGCTGGATAGGGAAGCACCGCAAGTAGAATCCGTGACGGCACTTTGGAAAGGGGCGGATTGGCCAGAGCGGGAAGCGTATGATTTGCTTGGTATTGTATTTAAGGGGCATCCGAATTTATCACGTATTTTAATGCCTGATGATTGGGTAGGGTACCCGCTTAGGAAAGATTACGAACCGTATGATGTGGAGGTGTAGCTAAATGATACGTACGGAAGAAATGCTTTTGAATGTAGGTCCTCAGCATCCGAGTACGCATGGTGTGTTCAGGCTTGTTATTAAGATTGATGGGGAAATTATTAAAGAAGCTACACCGGTTATTGGATATTTGCATCGCGGGACCGAAAAGATTGCAGAGAGCTTACAGTATACGCAAATTATCCCTTATACAGATCGAATGGACTATTTATCGGCCATGACGAATAATTACGTCATTTGCCATGCTGTAGAGACGATGATGGGGCTTGAAATCCCAGAGCGGGCTGAATACTTGCGAGTGCTTGCGATGGAGCTTGGAAGGATTGCGAGCCACCTCGTTTGGTGGGGGACAAATCTTCTTGATATAGGAGCGGTCAGCCCGTTTTTGTACGCGTTTCGTGAGCGAGAGATGATTATTAATTTATTAAACGAATTATGCGGTGCACGGCTTACTTTTAACTATATGAGAGTCGGCGGTGTGAAATGGGATGCGCCGGACGGTTGGATTGAAAAAGTGGAAGAGTTTGTTCCGTATATGAGAGAACAATTGGCAGGTTACCACGACCTTGTTAGCGGTAATGAGATTTTCCTAAATCGTGTGAAAGGCGTTGGTACATATAGCGCGGAAGAAGCGATTTCGTATTCTTTAAGCGGAGCGAATTTGCGGTGTACCGGAGTGAACTGGGATCTTCGCAAGGATGAACCGTACTCCATTTATGATCGGTTTGACTTTGATATTCCTGTTGGGAGCGTGGGGGATGCTTGGGATCGCTACGTTTGCCGAATGCAGGAAATTGAGGAGTCTTTAAAGATTGTTGAGCAAGCAGTCCAGCAGTTCCCAAAAGAAGGAGCTGTGCTGGCGAAAGTGCCGAAAATTATTAAGGCGCCTAAAGGGGAAGCGTTCGTCCGTATAGAGTCGCCGCGTGGAGAGATTGGTTGCTATATTGCTAGTGACGGAAAGAAAGAGCCGTACCGTTTGAAGTTTCGCAGGCCGTCTTTTTACAATTTGCAAATTTTACCGAAGTTATTGAAAGGTGAAAACATCGCCAATTTAATTACGATTTTAGGTGGAGTTGATATTGTACTTGGGGAGGTTGATGGCTGATGATTGAAACGCTCTTACAATCACCTTCAAGCTGGACGAATTTCTTCATTTTTTTCGGATTAGCGGTGCTCCTATTATTTGCAGTCCTCGGTTTCGTTACATATGGTATTTTGGCAGAACGGAAAGTGATGGGTTTTATGCAAGGGCGAATTGGACCAAACCAAGTCGGGGGCCGGTTCGGTCTGCTGCAAACGGTAGCTGATGTTTTGAAACTACTACTAAAAGAAGATAGTATTCCGAAGGCGGCAGATAAACCATTGTTTATATTAGCGCCTGTCATTGCATTCGCGCCAGCATTTATGGTGCTTGCAGTCATCCCATTTACTGATAAATTTCAGTTCGCGGATATTGGCGTAGGTTTACTGTATTACATCGCTATTTCTGGCATTACGACGATTGGCGTCGTAACCGGAGGATGGGCATCCAATAATAAATATTCTCTTTTAGGAGGGATGCGTGCGGCGGCGCAAATGATTTCTTATGAAATTCCGCTCGTAATGAGTGTAATTGGCATCGTTTTGTTAGCTGGTAGCCTAAATTTAAATGAAATCGTAGCAGCACAGGAGAATGTTTGGTACATTTTCGTGCAGCCAATCGGTTTCGTCGTATTCTTAATCGCGGCGGTAGCTGAGTTAAATAGGACGCCGTTTGATTTGCCGGAAGCAGAATCGGAACTTGTTTCTGGATATCATACGGAATACTCAGGGTTTCGCTGGGCATTTTTCATGCTTTCAGAGTACGTATATTTCTTCGGGATGGCATCTTTAATTACAGTTCTCTTTTTAGGCGGATGGAATCCAGTTATGTTCCTTGGATTTATCCCAGGAGCCGTATGGTTTGCTTTAAAGTTTAGCAGTGTAGTCTTTCTATTAATTTGGTTCCGCGTTACGTTTCCGCGTATAAGAGGTGACCAGTTAATGGAGTTTGGCTGGAAAGTATTATTGCCAATTGCACTTGCGAATATTTTCTTAACGGCATTGATTAAGGAGTTATTCTTCTAATCTATGAGGGGGGTGCCAGTAAGAGATGAAAGGTCTATTTAAAGGATTAAAATATACATTAAGCAATTTGAGCAAGAAGAAGGTGACTTATGATTATCCGAATCAACCGTTGCCACTGCCAGACCGCTTTCGAGGAATTCAAAAATTTTATCCGGAAAAATGTATTGTTTGTAATCAGTGCTCTAACATTTGTCCGACAGACTGTATTCAGTTAACGGGGAAAAAACATCCTGATCCTACGAAAAAAGGAAAAATTATCGACACATACGATATTAATTTTGAAATTTGTATTCTTTGTGATTTATGTACAGAAGTTTGTCCGACAGAGGCGATTGTTATGACAAATAACTTTGAACTCGCGGAATATTCACGTGATGACTTATTTAAAAATTTGCAGTGGCTTGACGAAAACGATGAAAACGTCAGGAAGGAGAATAAAGCATGAATGGCGAGTTTGTAGCATTCTTTATACTATCCTTGTCTGCAATTATTGGCGGCGTTCTTATGTTGAATTTAACGAAAGTCATGCATATGATGCTAGCTCTCGTTCTGACATTCCTTAGCATTGCAGGTTTGTACTTTCTTTTATCGGCCGAATTTATCGGCGTTGCACAAATTTTACTTTACTCTGGTGCGATCACAATTATTATGATTTTTGGCATTATGTTAACGAAACATAATGCGGAAAATGAGTCGCGTCTTACTCTTCGAAAATGGATTATCTTCTTTGCGGTTGTAGCATTTGGGGCAGTTATGTATTTCGCTGTTAACAATATTGATTTTTCAAATGAAAGCACACAAGGAAGTTTACCTCTCCATGAAAAAAACACACTTCAAATCGGTACACTTCTCTATTCAGAATATATTATTCCATTTGAGTTAACCTCAGTTATTTTACTTGTAGCACTTGTTGGCGCGATTATACTTGCGAAGAAGGATGAGAAAGAGGAGGATTCCAATGAGTAGCGTTCCGGCTTCTGCGTATTTAACGCTTGCGATTATTTTGTTTTGCATCGGTTTATTTGGCGCTTTAACGAAGCGAAACACAGTGATTGTATTAGTTTGTATTGAATTAATGCTTAATGCGGCCAATTTAAATTTAGTAGCGTTTAGTAAATTAGGCTTATTTCCAAATTTAACAGGGCAAATTTTCTCTCTGTTTACGATGGCTGTAGCAGCAGCGGAGGCGGCAGTAGGACTCGCCATTTTGATTGCTTTGTATCGTAATCGCACGACGGTTCATGTAGATGAAATGGATACGCTCAAAGGATAACATTGTGACCGAAAAGGGGGAAGGAAACAATGATCGATTATGCATGGCTCATACCGCTTTTCCCGCTTGTTTCGTTTTTGTTATTACTTATATTCGGGAAGAAAATTAGAGAAGGAAGCAGTGTACTTAGTATTTTTTTCGTCTTTCTCTCCTTTATATTTGCGGTACTCGTATTAATAGAACGGTTTTCAAAAGTAGGAGTGAAGCATAAGTGGGTATGGCTTAGAGCTGGAGATATTGATATATCATTCGGCTTTGAAGTGACTGCATTAGGGGCTTTAATGCTGTTTATCGTCACACTTGTGAGTTTACTTGTACATGTGTATTCGAAAGGTTATATGAAAGGTGAGGAAAGACTACCAACCTTTTATGCCTATTTAGGGCTCTTTACATTTGCGATGCTCGGGCTCGTTATATCCCCGAATTTATTACAGCTATATATATTTTGGGAGTTAGTAGGCCTCGGTTCATTTTTGCTCATCGGTTTTTATTTCTTTAAAGAAGAAGCGAAGGTTGCTGCGAAAAAGGCTTTTATTATGACGCGCATTGGGGATGTCGGTTTATTTATTGGGATGATCTTAATTTTCTGGCATACAGGTAGTTTTGAGTATGACGCAATTTTTAGAGCGATTCATACGGGGGATCTTACCCCTACGATGATTACAATAACGGCGATATTAATTTTTATCGGGGCGATGGGGAAATCAGGTCAGTTCCCGCTGCATACGTGGTTACCGGATGCAATGGAAGGGCCGACGCCTGTTTCGGCACTTATCCATGCGGCGACGATGGTCGCAGCCGGCGTATATTTAGTGGCGACGATGTTTCCGTTATTTTCAGCAAGTACGGTGGCAATGCAGACGGTGGCAATCGTTGGAGCCTTTACCGCAATCTTTGCTGCTTCTATCGGTCTTGTACAAACGGATATAAAGAGAGTGCTTGCTTATTCTACAGTTAGTCAGCTCGGGTATATGATGCTTGCGCTAGGGTCTGCCGGTTATGTAGCTGGTGTTTTCCACTTAACGACACACGCCTTTTTTAAAGCGCTACTATTTTTGGCGGCAGGAAGTGTCATTCATGCAGTGCATACGCAGAACATTAATAAAATGGGCGGTTTACAGAAGAAGATGAAAGTAACGGGTGCACTATTTTTAATCGGTACTCTTGCAATTAGTGGTGTACCACTCCTTTCCGGTTTCTTTAGTAAAGATGAAATTTTAGCGGCGGCTTGGATGAACGGCAATTACATTTTATTCATATTAGCAGTAATTGCAGCATTTTTAACAGCTTTCTACATGTTCCGGCTATATTTCCTCGTCTTTACTGGGGAAGCGAAGACGAAGGAAGATGTGCAGGAATCGCCCCGCATTATGACATATCCGATGATTGTCCTTGGCGTCCTTGCAGTCGTGGCCGGCTATATAAATACACCGTGGTTTGGAACGTTTCTCGGGGATTGGCTTACGAAAGATGTAGCATTTAAAGTGCGAGAGGTACATGGACCAGTTTGGATTATGATTGTTGCGACGCTTGTTTCCTTGGCTGGGATTGCTCTTGCATATTTCATATATGGCAAGAAATCTATTTCTAGAGATTGGGCTGGGGATGAGGGAACACCCCTTTATAACCTTTTGAAAGAAAAATATTATGTGGATGAACTATACAATATAACGGTGATCCCTATTACGAAAGGAATCTCTCATGTGCTTCGCTTATTTGAAGTTTATGTAGTCGAAGGAATTGCCGTTTTAATAGGAAGTCTAGTTAAAGGGATAAGCGGAATCGGGTCTAGACTTCAAAACGGAAATGTACAAGTGTACGGGACTGTAACAGCTGTTTCGCTTGCAGTGCTCGTTATTATTTTGCTCTATACAGGAGGGGATTTACGATGAATGATTTGTTATTAACGTTCTTCATTTTTTCCCCGCTTTTAGGAATTCTCTTACTTGTATTAACACCGAAAAAAGAGTCGCGTACAGTGCGAGCGCTTGGTTTATTTGGAACGGCGCTTCCATTTGGAATCGCTATCGTCCTCGCTTGTACATATGCTTCTGGAAAGAGTTTGTCGCTATTTGATGAAAAAGTGAAATGGATTAAATTTGGGGATTTTGCCGCGATAGATAAAAGATGGTTTTCCATTTATTACGAGCTTGGTATTGATGGTTTATCGCTCGTTATGATGGTGCTGACGGCCCTGCTAGCGATGCTTGCAGCAATTGCAGCATTTACTATTAAAAGGAATTTGAAAGCCTTTTATATGCTGTTACTTATGTTAGAAATAGGGATGCTCGGCGTCTTTGCTGCTCAAAATTTAATGTTGTTCTTTATCTTCTTTGAAATTACATTGCCGCCAATGTTTTTATTAATTGGGAAGTGGGGGAAATTGTCGAGTGAAAAGGCTGCTTATAGTTATTTAATATATAACGGCATTGGCTCCGCTATTTTGCTCATCGTTTTCTCGGTTTTATTTGCGAAAACAGGCACGACAAATATTGCAGAATTGAAAGAGATATTAGCAGGAGTAAATACGGGGGGAGGACAAATCATCCCGAGTAGCTTACAGCTTGGTGTATTCATTGCTATAATGATTGCTTTTGCGATTAAACTCCCTGTTTTTCCATTACATCGCTGGATGGTTAATGTGCATATTGAAGCGCATCCGGCTGTAGTTATGCTTCATGCGGGCGTTTTACTGAAGATTGGAGCATACGGTATGATTCGCTTTGGAAAGGGTCTGTTCCCGGAATACTTTCGTGATTTTGCAACGCTCATTGCGATTTTAGGAGTCATTAATTTATTGTACGGAGCCTTCTTAGCGCTCATCCAAACGGACTTTCGGAAGGTGCTTGCTTACTCTAGTATTTCGCATATGGGCATTGTATTAATGGGTCTTGCAGCGTTAAATGCACCAGGTACACAAGGGGCATTATTCCAAGTTGTGTCGCACGGTTTAATTGCGGCCTTACTCTTCTTCTTACTTGGTGTTATAGAACAACGTTTTGGAACGTCGGATATTACAGCGCTTGGCGGACTTGCAAAAAGTGTTCCAATACTTAGCGGATTCTTCTTAGCGGGAGGAATGGCGTCGCTTGGATTGCCAGGCATGTCTGGATTTGTTAGCGAGTTTCTTGCCTTTCTTGGTTTATTCCAAGGGGAGCCGGTCATTGCGGCGGTCGGTGTACTTGGCATCATTTTAACCGCTGTATACGTATTAAGGGCAACACTGCAAGTAACATTCGGTAAGAAAGAGTGGGAAGCGAAAGCTGATATACACGGATGGGAGTATGTCCCTATATTGCTACTTATCTTCTGCATTATTGCAATTGGAGTAATGCCAGAAATACTCGGAGAACCGCTTCAAAATACATTGAAAACATTGGGGGTGAAGTAGGGTGGATATGAATACGTTACTTAGCTTATCATGGCATCTCATGGTGCCAGAATTCATTATTCTCGGAGCTGCCATCCTTCTTTCCATATGTGATTTGTTTTTTAAGCTGAACCATAGATATGTAGCGATTAGTGCAATCGCAGCCGTCATATTAGCAATCGTGTCATTAATTATGCTATACGATGAACCAGCAGGAGATATTTTGAACGGATCGTTTGTGTTAGATGGGTTTTCAAAAGGATTTAAAACGTTGTTATTAGGTGGAGTAGCCCTCATTTTATGTATCGCAATGAGCGATGATAAGAAGAATCCAATTGAGGATAAGGGAGAATATTATTACTTATTTTTAATGGCGCTTCTTGGGGCTATGTTTATGGCTTCTAGTGTCGACTTTATTACACTTTTCGTCGGTTTAGAGTTGCTTTCACTTTCTTCGTATATTTTAGTAGGAATACGAAAAAAGAACAGTGCATCAAATGAGGCGGCGATGAAATATGTCATTAATGGAGGAATTGGAACGGCAATCACACTTTTTGGAATGAGTTATTTATATGGCATTACGGGGTCGACCAATATCGTGGATATGCAAAAAGTATTTGCCGGGGAACTTGCTGGTGGTATTCAGTTATTGTTAGCTCTCGCATTTCTACTATTGCTCGTTGGGCTCTCATTCAAAATTGCAACGGTGCCGTTTCATATGTGGGCACCTGATGTATATGAAGGGGCTGCAACACCTGTTACTGCTTTTCTTGGAACGATTTCTAAAATTGCGGGGTTCTTACTCATTATTCGTCTGTTTCTCATGGTTTTTGCAAGTGTATTGGTGCAAGGAGACATGCAATCTTTATACGGACGTATGAGCATATACATCGCGGTGCTAGCTAGTATTACGATGATTATCGGAAACGTAGTCGCATTAAAGCAATATAACGTAAAACGTCTATTCGCCTATTCAGGAATCGCGCATGCGGGGTATTTACTCGTTCCGCTCGTAGCGTTATCACCGTTTACGATGGATAGCATGTGGTTTTACATGCTTGCGTATATGCTTATGAATATAGGCGCGTTTGCAATTATCCACGGCTTAATCTTACAAAGCGACAAAGAAAATATCACCATTTTCACCGGATTATATAAAAGATCGCCATTTACAGCGATCGTGATGACGATTTTTATTTTATCGTTGGCCGGGATACCAGGAACAGCTGGTTTCATCGGGAAAATTAACATCTTTTTAGGTGCACTTCATGTAGAGCCAGCTCATTACGTACTAGCTTCTATCATGATGGGGACGACAGTCGTTTCATTCGTATATTATTTCCGTATTTTACAGCAAATGTTTTTCCGTACGGGAGAAGTAGAAGAGAAAATTCGTTTGCCACTAAATATAAAGGTTGTTATGAGCCTTTGTGCAATTTCGATTGTAATACTAGGGATTATGCCGATGGTTGGATACAATTTCTTTTATGAATATTTTCCATTAATGAAGGATTTCTTCTTCCTAGGGAACGTGGTACAATAGTGAAAATAAAAGGTGTGGAGTTGTTACTCTGCGCTTTTTATTTTGTGTGAACTACAATTGAAAATGCATATAGGTATACGTTTTTAAAGAGAATTTTACAACTTAAAATGTAAGATGCCTATTTGTATTTGAAAAAGTGTGGCGCCTACTTATTATGGTATCGTTTTTATAGTATTTTGTAAGTAGTAGCTAGGTAAAAAGGGGTCGATTTTTTGGCACATCTTTTAGGGCAACAAGCACTGATTGCCATTGTTTCGCATTTATTGTTTATTACCATTACGTGGTGGGCCTTACAAGGTATTCACATTGAGCGTCTAATGAAGCCTGGAAAGGTGATGCAGACGCGAGTATTACTGATCCTAATTACAATTGCAATTGGGACATCTGTAAGTAACTTTTTCCTTGATTATTTAGGCTATTCAAAGAGTTTAACGTATTTAGTAAAGTAAGTGTATAGAACCTCATATCTCCGTTAACAATGGGGATAGGAGGGGATGAAATTGAAGCTTAAAGCCATTCTTATTGTTGCACTTAGTGTTGTTTTATTTTTGGTTGGATATAGAGAGATGAAACCGATTAGCGATGAAAAGAAAATGGAGAGCATGATCGCAGCTTTAGAGAAAAATGATGCTAAAGTAGAGAAATGGTCATGGTTAGCGCGAGAAACAAAAACAATTTCTAATATACATACGTTTCAAAAATTGTTAAATGATGTGAAGGACAAGGCGAATATTCAAGAGTGGGAATTAGAGCAATCTCCAGATGGATATAAAGCTACATCCTATAAAAAGTTTTCGTCTTATGAAGAACGAATAGTAGTAACTTGGAGTAAGGAAAATACTAAAGAAAACACTTTCATTATTTTTGAAGTAAGTGGGGCGAAATGGGACCCGAAGTATGTTAAGAGCATGAATAAAATTTTTAGTGAAAAACCTATAATTTACACTTGTGTTCAAGGTGTACTGAATGATAAGATTGAAGGTGTTTTGCAAAATAAAACCAATCAGGTTTTGAAAGATCTTTCAGCAAGAGCGATCGAACAGATAGAAGAAAGAGCATTTGTGTCAGTCTCCGCATACAATAAAAAGTGGGATGACGCTCTTTCAACAAATAGAGAGAAAATAAATGTGCAAATAGCAATACGTTCTACAGACAACAAAGATACAATTGTGGTTGGCACACCGATCATAACTTCTGAGTATTGAGTGAATAGATACTGAAAAAAGGACACGGAGGGGAATAATTTGGAAAAGATCATCGTCCGTGGCGGAAAGCGGTTAAACGGCACAGTGCGTGTTGAGGGCGCAAAAAATGCTGTATTACCTATAATCGCTGCAGCCCTATTAGCGAGTGATGGAAAGAATGTACTATCTGAAGTACCAGTTTTGTCTGATGTATACACAATTAATGAGGTATTACGTCATTTAAATGCTGAAGTCGTATTTGAAAATAACCAAGTAACAATCGATGCTTCTAAAGAACTAAACATTGAAGCACCATTTGAATATGTACGTAAAATGCGTGCATCTGTTCAAGTAATGGGACCATTATTAGCACGTAACGGTCGTGCTCGTATTGCACTTCCTGGTGGATGTGCAATTGGTTCACGTCCAATTGACCAACATTTAAAAGGCTTCGAAGCAATGGGAGCAAAAGTACAGGTTGGTAACGGTTTTGTTGAGGCATACGTTGAGGGAGAACTAAAAGGAGCTAAAATTTATTTAGACTTCCCAAGCGTGGGCGCGACAGAAAACATTATGTCTGCAGCTACATTAGCAAAAGGGACAACAATCCTTGAAAACGCAGCGAAAGAACCAGAAATTGTTGACTTAGCTAACTTCTTAAATGCGATGGGAGCAAAAGTACGCGGAGCTGGAACTGGAACGATTCGTATCGAAGGCGTTGATAAATTATATGGTGCAAACCACTCTATTATTCCTGACCGTATTGAAGCGGGAACATTCATGGTTGCAGCGGCAATTACTGGTGGAGACATCTTAATTGAAAATGCTGTGCCTGAACATTTACGCTCAATTACAGCGAAAATGGAAGAAATGGGTGTTAAAGTTATTGAGGAAAATGAAGGTGTACGTGTTATCGGCCCAGATAAGTTAAAAGCGGTTGATATTAAAACTATGCCTCACCCAGGTTTCCCAACAGACATGCAATCACAAATGATGGCATTATTACTACAAGCTGATGGAACAAGTATGATTACAGAAACGGTATTCGAAAACCGCTTTATGCACGTTGAAGAATTCCGTCGTATGAATGCTGATATTAAAATTGAAGGTCGTTCTGTTATTATGAACGGTCCAAACAGCTTACAAGGTGCTGAAGTAGGCGCAACTGACTTGCGTGCTGCAGCTGCATTAATCTTAGCTGGTTTAGTATCAGAAGGTTACACTCGTGTAACTGAGTTAAAGCATCTTGACCGTGGTTATGTAGATTTCCATAAGAAATTAGCTGCATTAGGTGCAACTATTGAACGTGTAAACGAAAAAGTAGAAGAAGTGAAAGAACAAGAAGTTTCTGATCTTCACGCTTAATTGAAATAGTCTCTACGTCTTTTGACGTAGGGACTATTTTTTTGGGTTATTACTGTTATAGTCAAGAAATTCTATACTTATGCACGTACCAGTAAAAATATTTAGAAAATTTTTGTTTTAGATGGTCCCTCTTAAGTATGTTCTAAAAGAAAGAGTTGTTCCATAAGAATGAATGGAGTAAAGCTTTTTCATATTGGGGGAAATAAGATGAAATTTTCAAAGCCACTTTTCATCACAGTAGCGCTTCTCATAGCGCTCGTTATCATTGTACCTGCTGCTCTTGTTATTCCATTTGCGAAAGCAAAAGTAGGGGAAGAAGCAGCTTCCAAAACTCCTCCAGCGATAGAAAGTATACCAGCTCCAGGGAAAGTGGATACAGCAGTTCAAGTTGCTGTATATCGTGAGAAACAGAAGAAGGTAGAAACATTACCTATGGAGGAGTATGTGACCGGTGTAGTAGCTTCTGAGATGAATGCCAGTTTTGAAATAGAGGCGCTAAAAGCGCAGGCATTAGCAGCGAGAACATTTGTAGTGCAGCGTATGCTAAGCGGAGGTAAGAAAAACAATGCGGACGTGACAGATACGGTGAAAGATCAAGTGTACAAAAGTAAAGAAGAATTGAAGAAACAATGGGGCAATAACTACGAAAATAATTTGAAGAAAATCGAGGATGCTGTTTCGAAAACCGCAGGACAAGTTTTAACATATGATGGAAAACCAATCTCAGCATCCTTCTTCTCAACGAGTAATGGACGGACAGAAAATGCGGCTGATTATTGGGGAAATGATTATCCGTACTTAAAGAGCGTAGATAGTCCGTGGGATCAAGCTTCTCCGAAATTTACGAGTGAGCAAACCTTTACCGTAGCTGATTTTCAAAAGCGTCTCGGCGTGAAAGTGCTAGCGGACGGAAAAGTTGGTGATATTAAAGAGCGTACAGAGGGAAAACGTGTAAAAGATGTAGCATTTCAGGGGAAAACATTAACTGGAAGAGATGTGCGTGACAAATTAGATTTACGCTCTTCTGACTTCACGTGGAAACAAGAGGGAGATAAAATTATTGTTACGACTAAAGGATTCGGCCACGGCGTTGGCATGAGCCAATACGGCGCGAATGGTATGGCAGCGGAAGGTAAGAAATATACAGATATTGTCGCTCATTACTATAAAGGCGTTGAAATAAAGACGATGAACGATTATGAAGGAAAATTGATGGTGAAGAAGTAGGGTACAAAAGGAGCTAATTTTAATTAGCTCCTTTTGTCATTATTTGTAGAAAACAAATGAAAGGTGACTTGTACGCCTCGTGTTATAATACAGTTATGTGAATATATAAAACATAATAACAGGGGGTAATGAAAAATGATGATGGATGTACCACTTCTCATTCCGTCAATGATGGAACGAGCAGAGAAATATTTTTCGAAAAAGGAAGTTGTTTCACGGACTGCATCGCGTATCCATACATTAACATACGGAGAAATTGCAAAACGGACACGTAGGCTTGCTAGCGTATTAACGAAAATGGGGATTGAAAAAGGGGATAAAGTAGGTACGATTGCTTGGAATCACCATAGACATTTGGAAGCATACTTTGCAATTCCAGGAATCGGAGCAGTGCTACATACAATTAATTTAAGACTTTCCGCTGATCACATTTCATATATTATTAACCATGCAGAAGATAAGATTATTCTTGTCGATGAAGATATGGTACCTATATTAGAAAGTATTCAACACGAAATCCCGCATATAAAAGCCTTTATCATTATGACAGACGATCATAAACTACCTCACACAACTCTATCACCAGCATACCATTACGACCAATTACTCGAAGAAGGCGATGAGACATTTCCGTTTGTAAAAGATTTAGATGAAAAAGAACCAGCCGGTATGTGCTACACATCGGCTACGACAGGAAAACCGAAAGGTGTAGTTTACACACACCGTAGTATTGCGCTCCACAGCTATACACTGGGACTTGCAGATGGCGGGAATATATCGGAAGTAGACACTTGTATGCCTGTCGTTCCGATGTTCCATGTTAATGCATGGGGATTACCGTTTGCGAGTACGTGGTTTGGTACGAAACTCGTATTACCAGGACCGCATTTCACACCGAAGATTTTAGCGGAACTAATTGAAAGAGAGAAAGTAACAATTACAGCTGGCGTGCCCACGATTTGGATTGGCTTATTGCAAGAACTAGAAAAACATCCATATGATATTAGCAGTATAAAAACGATATGGTCAGGCGGATCAGCTGCCCCGCTAAGTATGATTCGTACGTATGAAGAGCGATATGAAATTGCATTTAGACAAATATATGGAATGACAGAAACAAGTCCGGCTGTTGTCATTAACTGTCCGAAATCATATCAACGTGATTTACCGAAAGAAGAGTATTATAATTTACGTTCGCGCCAAGGATATTTATTCCCTGGGTTAGAAATGAAAGTGATTGGACAAGACGGTGAAATTAAGTGGGATGGAGAAGAGATGGGAGAACTCTGTTTAAGGGGTCCATGGATCGCAGGTAGCTATTATAAGGATGAGCGTACAGAAGAATCAATGAAAGACGGTTGGCTCCATACAGGAGATATTGTCACGGTTGATTCGGAAGGATTTATAAAAATTGCTGATCGGACGAAAGACTTAATTAAAAGTGGAGGCGAATGGATTTCTTCCGTAGATTTAGAAAATGCCTTAATGTCGCACGATAAAGTGTTAGAGGCATCTGTTGTAGCGGTGCCGCATGAAAAATGGCAAGAACGTCCCGTTGCTTGTGTTGTACTAAAAGAGGGACAAACAGTAGAAAGAGAAGAGTTGTATGCTTTACTAGAAGCAGAATTTCCGAAATGGTGGATGCCAGATGATATTTTATTTGTAAATGAAATTCCGAAAACATCTGTAGGAAAGTTTTTAAAACGAGCGCTGCGTGATCAACTTAAGACGTGTATGGTAGAGCAGAAATAGAGAAGAAGGCTATCCTTTCATTTGGATAGCCTTCTTTTTATAGTACTTCATAAAATATCAAAAATTTCCATTAATTGTTTGGTATAATGTGATAAAAAGCATTCGGGGGAGACGAAATGGCGTTATTGGAGTTGAAACAGTTAGGAAAGACGAACCAGTTACCGGTAATTGAGCTAGAGGTTGAGAAAGGGCAATGTGTTGTTTTGCAATGTAATAACCATACAGCTAAAGTGTTGCATCGCATTATTATTGGTGAGGAAGAAGCTTCAACTGGCAATGTGCTATTTGAAGGTGAAGCGATTGGAAAGAAACATTATTCCCGCATCGGCTTCTGTTTCTTGAAAGATGAGGCATATGATCGTTTGAAGGTAAAGGAATACTTCAAGTTCTTAATAGGATTGTATGAATCAAATATGAGCACAGAAGAAGTAGTGCAATATGTCGGTCTCTTAGATAAGTTAAACGTTAAAATAGAAAAATTATCATTTTCAGAGAAACGTCGGCTTCATATCGGGCGTGTTATGATTCATAATCCAGATTTAGTTGTTTTGGAAGAGCCAGAGCAAAATGTAGATACAGAGAGTACGATTATTATTCGAAAAGCGATTATGAAAATGAAAGAGCAAGGAAAGGCAATCTTTATCACGTCATCATTTCTATCGGACGCCCTTTCATTAACAGAAGATGTATACATATTAAACAATAATGGTGTGAAAAAAGTAGAAATTGAACAAGAGGAAGCAGAAGAAGTCGATGAAGAGAAGGTCGTTCAAATGATTCCGCAAATGAAGTTAGAAAGAATACCAGCGAAAGTGAACGATAAAATCATTTTACTTGATCCAATGGAAATTCATTTCATTGAAACGCAAAATGGAGTGACACATATTCACGTTCGTGAAGGGGATTTCGTATGCGCATTAACATTAAGCGAACTAGAAGCAAGGTTAACAGGTTTTGGTTTCTTTAGATGTCATCGCTCGTACCTTGTGAATTTACAAAGAGTACGAGAAGTGATTACGTGGACTCGTAACAGTTTTAGTTTAATTTTGGATGACGAAAGAAAAAGTTCAATTCCGCTATCGAAAGGACGAATGGATGAATTAAAAGGTGTGATTGGGCTATAAAAAGTGCTCCAATAAGCTCAAAATACGATTCATTCACCGGTAAAAATACTCCTTTTACCGGTATTTTACTGCGTAAACCCTTTGATTTTCTTATGATTGAGTCAAGAAAAGCGAAACAAACAAACGAAAAGCGCTAAAGCGACTTTCATCTATAAAAGAAAAAACAAAGGGGATGACGAGATGACATTGGCAATTGAAATGAAAGATGTAATGAAAAGTTTCAATGAAAAAACGGCACTTCGAAATGTAAATATTGAGGTGAAGCAAGGAGAAATTTTTGGATTCCTCGGACCGAGTGGATCAGGGAAAACGACAACAGTAAAAATATTAACTTCTCAATTACTTCATAGCGTTGGAACGGTAAAAGTATTAGGGAAAGATATCACAGGGCCAAGCAGCATCGATTACAAACGAATTGGTATTTTAACAGACAATAGCGGCTTATATGAAAGACTGAGCATTTATGATAACTTACTATTATTTTGTGACTTATACGATTGTAAAAAAGAACGAATCGATGAAGTACTAGCGCAAGTGAATCTATTAGATGATAAAACAACATTAGTAAAGAAACTATCAAAAGGGATGAAGCAACGCGTTACACTAGCAAGAGCAATTCTTCATAAACCAGATATTCTCTTCTTAGACGAGCCAACATCAGCACTCGATCCAGTTAACGTACAAAACATTCATAAAATCTTAAAAGACTTAAATAAAGAAGGAACGACGATTTTCTTAACGACTCACAACATGGACGAAGCAGAAACGCTTTGTAACCGCATTGCCTTTCTATGCGGCGGAGAAATTGTAGCGCTTGATACACCGGAGAACCTTCGCTTACAATACGCGAAAGATCAAATACAAGTCGTGTTAAAGGATAAGAAGAAAGAAACGGTACAAAAAGATGAATTAGGTGCAAAACGCATTTCAGAATGGATGAAAAAAGGAGAACTATTATCCATTCATTCTTATGAACCCACGTTAGGCGATATCTTTATTGAAGTTACTGGGAGGGGATTATAATGACATTTTCAATGAGACGTGTATCAGCTATTTTTAGAAAAGAAGTACAAGATTTTAAGACAAATTCACAAGTGTTGTTAATGGCATCTTTACCAATTATATTTGCATTTATATTTAGCCGATTTGGAGAAGGAAAGGCAGGGGTTGGCATTATTACTTTAATGGCCTTTCTATTTGTTGCAGGATTTGTTCAATCAATGGTAATTGCAGAAGAGAAAGAAAAACATACGTTACGAGTGTTAATGCTATCACCAGCTTCTTCTGTGGAAGTTCTTCTTGGGAAAAGTATATTAACAGCATGTTTAACGTTGGGTATTTCCATTGTAAACTTATTCATTTTAGATCAATTAAGTGGAAATTTCTTATTGCTAGCATTTGTTTTCTTATGTGGAACAATTCTATTTACTTTAATTGGAACAATGATCGGATTACTAGCTGAGTCTGTCCCACAAACATCACTAATTGGAATGCCGATATTAATGACGATGTATTTAGCTGTGCAATTTGAACCAATGGTTGAAAATAAAGTAATTAAGACAATGATTAGTTATCTTCCAACATCTCATCTTGAAAAAGCAATTAAAAGCTTAGTAGACGGTGCTGGGTTTAGTAGTATTAGTGGGCATATGATAAATGTTGGAGCTTGGCTTATTATTTCACTTATTGCATGTTTAATCGTATATAAAAAGAAACAATTAGATTAAAAACTGAGCTGAAATGCTCAGTTTTTTCTTTTTTCTATCATTTCCTCGGAAATTTTACAATTCTTATACATATTTTTACAGATTTTGTCGAAAAGTAATTAGTTATAAGTTGTATAGGATACGTGAATATTGTTCAAAATGATTGCTGAGGTGATGATGGAATGCGAGGAAGAAATAATAAAAAGTCGCAAAAGGTAGTACATTTATTTCAAAAAAGATGGGTATTTCCGGCACTATACATTGCTTGTGCAGCAGTAATCTTAATGGTTGCGCTATGGTTCCAAGGAGCTAATACGAAGAAGACTCCGAACCAAGATCAAGCAACACCGTATACACAAACGGAAGATCCAGCAGTACCAGTAACGAAATCTTCAGAAGTAGTGAAAATGCCAGCTCCTGCTAATGCGGAAGTAGTCGTACAGAAGAAGTTCTATGAAGATGCAGCAACTGAGGCGGAACAAGAAAAAGCACTTGTCTTTTATAACAACACATATTCCCCAAACAAAGGAATCGACATTGCTGCGAAGAATGGAAAAGAATTTAATGTAGCTGCTGCTTTAAGCGGTACAGTAACGAAGGCTGAAAAAGATTCACTTCTTGGTTATGTTGTAACAGTTGATAGTGGAAATGGTGTAGCAGCTTCTTATCAAAGCTTAGGTAGTGTGAAAGTAGAAAAAGGTGCACGAGTTGTACAAGGTGAAGTATTAGGAACATCCGGTCTAAGTGCAATGAATAAAGAAGCAGGTTCTCACGTTCACTTTGAAGTACGTAAAGACAATGTGGCTGTGAACCCTGAGCGCTACTTAAATAAATCAGTAGCAGACATTAAAGCCGATGCAGGTGCTGCAAAGGCAACGAATGCTTCTGGTAAAAAAGCTGATGACAAATCTCAAAAAGAAGAAAAGTCAACAAGCACAAAACCAGAAAGTAAAACAGAAGACAAGTCTCAAAAAGAAGAAAAATCAACTAGCGGTTCGACTAGTGACAAAAAAGAAGAACCGAAGAAAGAAGAAAAATCAACAAATGGTTCTACAGAATCATCTAACGATTCTTCTTCACAAGAATAAGAAAGTAAAAAAATCAGCTCTCACTAGGAGAGTTGATTTTTTCATTTTCATATAAAAATACTCAATTTCGAGAAAAAAGTTGCAATAACAAGGAAAAATGACGAGATTCTCGAATATATATTACAAAAGGGAGGGGATACTGTGTCATTTTTATTTGTTCTGTCGACTGCTATTATTTTATTGTTTGTTTTATTCACCTTATATTATTATATTGCCAGTAAGAAAGAGGTTCCCCACCATCAATTGTTAGAAGAAGAGTTGGAAAGAGAAGAGTGACACCTTATATACAAGGTGTCATTTTTTTTCGCCAAAATAGTCACTGTTAACGTATTTCTCACAAAAAAACGTAATTTTTCTTAACTTAGTCCGCAAAAATAGTGAACATGTAGCATATATCAGTAGTGCGGGCAATACAATGGTATAAACCAAAGCAAAGAGAGTGTTTGAGGTGAGAAATCGTGAATCATTTCATTATAAATCCAAGAATGTTTAACGCTTACAAACAGCACTCACACTTACTTCTAAGTCGTATGCAGCGAGGCTCATTTCACACTTCTCACATCCAATTTAGGGAGGCGAGTGGTGTGCACGATTACATCAAAGAGAGAACTATCAAGATTGGTAAGTATATCGTGGAGACAAGAAAGACAGTGCGTGTCATTGCAAAGGAATTTGGGGTATCAAAGAGTACAGTCCATAAAGATTTAACGGAACGTCTACCAGAAATTAATCCAGAGCTCGCAAATGAAGTGAAAGAAATTCTTGATTATCATAAGTCTATTCGTCATTTAAGAGGCGGAGAAGCAACAAAACAAAAGTATAGAAAAGAAGATGTAGAAAAGCCGGTACGTCAATAAATATGCGATCGCAAACATTCCGTTTCAATTCGGTAATATTTTTCAGAAGAATTCTTTTTGCGAATATTACGTTTCTGTTAAATTTATGATAAAATCAGAAATTAGGTGTAAAAGAATTCGGGTGTAACCTGATTTTGAATATCGAGGAGGAAAAAACGGGAATGTTTGCGCGAGATATCGGAATTGACCTAGGTACGGCTAACGTATTAATCCATGTTAAAGGTAAGGGTATTGTATTAAATGAGCCATCTGTTGTTGCTATTGATCGTAACACAGGTAAAGTATTAGCAGTAGGTGAAGAAGCAAGAAGTATGGTGGGACGTACGCCTGGTAATATTGTAGCTATTCGTCCACTAAAAGATGGTGTAATCGCAGATTTCGAAATTACAGAAGCAATGTTAAAGTATTTCATTAACAAATTGGACGTAAAGAGCTTCTTTTCAAAACCTCGCATTTTAATTTGTTGTCCAACAAATATCACATCAGTAGAACAAAAAGCAATTCGTGAGGCTGCTGAACGTTCAGGTGGTAAAACAGTATTTTTAGAAGAAGAACCAAAAGTAGCCGCAGTTGGTGCTGGTATGGAAATCTTCCAACCAAGCGGTAACATGGTTGTTGATATTGGTGGAGGTACAACAGATATCGCTGTACTATCTATGGGTGATATTGTTACCTCTTCCTCTATCAAAATGGCTGGCGATAAGTTTGATATGGAGATCTTAAACTATGTTAAACGTAAGTATAAGCTATTAATTGGAGAACGTACTTCAGAAAATATTAAAATTAAAGTTGGTACAGTATTCCCAGGTGCACGTAGCGAAGAGCTTGAAATTCGCGGACGTGACATGGTAACTGGTTTACCACGTACAATTACAGTATGCTCTGAAGAAATTACAGAAGCACTAAAAGAAGACGCAGCTGTCATTGTACAAGCTGCAAAAGGTGTACTAGAGCGCACACCACCAGAATTATCGGCGGACATCATCGATCGCGGTGTTATTCTAACAGGCGGTGGAGCTTTATTACACGGTATCGACATGCTTCTAGCAGAAGAACTAAAAGTACCAGTATTAATTGCTGAAAACCCAATGCACTGCGTTGCGGTTGGTACGGGTATTATGTTAGAGAATATCGATAAATTACCAAAGCGTGCTTTACGATAAAAATACATTTAATTCTAAATAAAAAACCAGAAAGAAGCAATTCTTTTCTGGTTTTTTTATTTAATAAAACATACTGGAAAAACACTTACAAATAAGCGTTGTTAGCGCTTTCTTTATGTATATATTACATAAAATGCATATTAATTGTAATAGTTGGTCAATAAAAAGTATGTTATAATCGCTAGTGTGAATTTCGTGTGAACTTAATGTAAATAATTTGTAAATCTTGTTGATTTACATAGGGCTTTTGTTATTTGAATAATGATGCGGGGAAGGTCCTATTGTTTTTTTTTATATTCTTAGAAAAATGCGCAGGAGGACAATTAAATTATGAAAAAAGTAATTACATATGGAACATTTGACTTATTACACTGGGGACATATCAATCTGCTAAAGAGAGCAAAAGACTTGGGAGATTATCTTATCGTGGCTATATCCTCAGATGAATTTAATAAACTAAAGGGTAAAAAAGCATATCATAGTTATGAAAATCGAAAAATGATTTTAGAAGCGGTTCGTTACGTAGATGAAGTAATTCCTGAACATGAATGGGAACAAAAAGAAAAAGATGTTCAAGAGCATGATGTTGATTTATTTGTTATGGGTGATGATTGGGAAGGTGAATTTGATTTCCTAAAGTCTCATTGCGAAGTTAAGTATTTACCACGTACAGCGGGAATTTCAACGACAAAGATTAAGAAAGAATTATTACAAGTCGCTCAATGATGAAGGAAGCAATGCGTGAAATAGTTATTTATATATATTTGTTAATATTTAAAATACTATTTAACATATGTAAGTTTTTTCCGGTAAAAAAGAAAGTGACATTTGTTATTTCATATGGTGAAAATTTATTCCATTTGCAAGAAGAGATGATAAAGCAGCGAGTACAGGATGAGGTAGTTGTACTCTATAAATCGACATGTAAATATGATTTGGATAAATATAACCTTAAAAAGTATCGTTTTGAATCATTAAGTATTCGCGATACGATACTTTCTACATATCATTTGGCAACTTCAAAACATGTTTTGCTAGATAATTATTTTGGATGTTTATCGGCTGTACATTTTAAAGAAGGTGTACAATGTACACAGTTATGGCATGCTGCAGGTGCAATCAAAAAGTTTGGAGTTGAAATGTCAAGTGTGAAAGTGCGAACGAAAAGAGCACAAGCGCGTTTTTTGAAGGTATATAATCAATTCAATAAAATTGTTGTTGGCTCTGATTTACTAGCTGATATTTATAAACAGGCATTTCAACTTTCTGAGGAAAATATTGTACGAACAGGAATTCCACGTACAGATCTATTCTTTCAATTAGATAAACAGAACGAAGTAATCGTGGATTTAAAGAGCCAAAATGAGATGATTGGAAAGAAAAAGGTGATTTTATATGCCCCTACATTTCGGGAACAGGGGTTAATGGATTCTCATATTGAGTTAGATATTGATAATTTATATGAAAATCTTCATGATGAATATATTTTGATATTAAGGCTACATCCAGCTATAAGAAGAAAGATGGAAATATCTGATAAATATAAAGAGTTTGCATATGACTATTCATCCCATCCCAATATTAATGAGTTACTACTTATTACTGATATTTTAATTACGGACTACTCTTCTATTCCTTTTGAGTTTTCATTACTAAGAAAACCAATGATTTTTTATCCTTACGATTTAGAAATGTATGTGAAAGAAAGAGATTTTTGGTTTGAATATGAATCACTTGTACCAGGATATATTGCTAAGGATGAGAGCGATATAATTCGTTATATTAGGCAAGAGGATTATGATTTAGAGCGAGTTGATATTTTTGCAAAACATTGGAATCAATATTCTAATGGAGACGCAAGTAAACAATTAGTAAACTTGCTATTTAGTGAGCAATAAAAAAAGGAGAGTGAAGAAGAAAGAATGGATTTAGTTAGTGTAATAATTTCTGTCCATAATAAAGAAGATTATATTGAAAAATGCTTACAATCTGTAGTGGAACAAACACATCAAAATTTAGAAATCATCGTTATAAATGATGCTTCTACTGATAAGAGCAAGTTAATTATTGAGCAATTTACTAGAAAATATGCCCATGTTTACATGTATCAATTGAAAAAGCAATCAGGTGTTGCAAAAGCACGTAATCTTGGTGTGAATAAGGCGACAGGTGACTATATTTATTTTTTAGATGCAGATGATTTTATTACTCCTTATACATTGGAGCTATTTTTGAAGCATATTGGACCGTACAATACAATTGCAGGGAAAATCTTTAGAAATAATGTAGAAATTCCTGAATCAATTGAAGATGTACAGGTTCATTTTTATACAAAGGGACAGAAAACGAAAGCCTTACGCGGAAGAACCGCTGTTAACATTTTAATAAAGCGTAGTTTTATTAAAAGACATAAACTTCGATTTGATCAAAAGGTAGATTTCTTTTCTGATATTACTTTTTCAATCCCAGCTATTGTAAAAGTAAAAAAATTGCCGATGATTGATATTCCCACTTATATAAAAGGTGATTGTTATGAGCCAATTGAAAATCCAACATTAACACTGTTAGATGATCGTGAAAAAATTGGTGATTTTTTGTATGTCTATAACCAAATGAAGGATAGTTATGGGAAATATGTTAGTATTTCGCGTTATCTGGATCGTCAGCTAATGAATTTCTACTTTAAGAATATTAGTAAATGTGTCGCATCTAATACAGATGTTTGGATGAGATGGTTCAATGTATTAAGTGAGAGTATGAATAAATTAGAAAACTCATTAGTTCAAAAGAGGAATTTCTTTGAACGAAAGGAAATTGCAGCTATTCAAGAAGGTAAAGCAAATGCTGCACAAAAATGGATGAAGCGTAAAGATACGTATGTATCCTGGAAAAAGGCTTTTAAAACAAGACAAGGTCTTTATAAAGAAGTATATCATTCATTCCTTACGAAATTACCTCTTAAGCGGGATAGGGTTGTTTTTGAAAGTTTTGCTGGAAAAAGCTATTCTTGTAATCCGAGATATATTTATGAAGAAATGTTAAAACAATGTCCAGATATGAAGTTCATTTGGATATTTAATGATACTAAGAAAGATATTCCGGGTTCAGCGAAAAAAGTGAAACGATTAAGCTGGAGATATTATTATTATATGGCAACTTCTAAATATTGGGTAGCAAATGCACGTATGCCTGCATTTTTAGAAAAACGTCCAGAAACGATTTATTTACAAACGTGGCACGGTACACCACTAAAAAAACTGGCCTCGGATATGAAGGAAGTTCATATGCCAGGAACGACGACTGAAAAATATAAACGTAATTTCTTTAATGAATCTCGTAAATGGGATTATCTTGTTTCGCCAAATGATTACTCAACAGAAATTTTTAAACGTGCTTTTAAATTCGAGAAAGAAACATTAGATTTTGGATACCCACGTAATGATTTGTTGTATCATCCAAAAGAAGAGCAAACACAAATTGCTAAAGATATTAAGCAAAAAATCGGGATACCAACAGATAAAAAAGTTGTTTTATATGCGCCGACATGGCGGGATGATGAGTTTTATGAAAAAGGTAAATATAAATTCAATCTAAAGCTAGATTTACAAGAGATGCAAAGACGCCTTGGAGATAAATATGTTGTTGCATTACGTATGCATTATTTAATTGCAGAAAATATTGATATATCAGGGTTGGAAGAGTTTGTTTATAACTTATCAAATTATGAAGATATTGCTGAGCTATATGTAATCTCTGATGTTTTAATTACAGATTATTCTTCTGTATTCTTCGATTATGGTAATTTAGGTAAACCTATATTCTTCTTTACGTATGATATTGATAAATATCGTGATACATTGCGAGGTTTTTATTTCAATTTTGCAGAAGAAGCACCAGGTCCATTGTTAAAAACATCTAATGAAGTTATCGATGCAATTGAAAATATCGAGGAAATTGAAGCGGAGTACAAGGGGAAATTTGATCAGTTCTATAACAGGTTCTGTCATCTTGATGATGGAAATGCAGCAAAAAATATTGTACAAAAGGTGTTCAAGCTTAGTATTTAATATCAAAGTATTATGATGAGTAAAGGATAGCTTTTCCTATTTTTAGGTGCTATCCTGTCTTTCTTTACGAGGTAACACTGAGATTGTAGAACAATAGAGAAAGTTGAGGAAATGTGATGAATCATACAGTTACAGTCATCGGCGCTGGAAGTTGGGGTACAGCATTATCAATGGTATTGGCTGATAATGGTCATTTCGTGCGTATTTGGGGAAACAATGCTAAACAATTGCGTGAAATTAATGAACAGCATACAAATAAAATGTATCTACCAGACATTCAATTACCTGAAACGATTCATGGTTATGAAAGCTTACAAGAAGCTATGCAAGGTGTTGATAAGGTTCTTCTAGTTGTACCAACAAAGGCAATTCGGCCTGTATTGGCACAACTTCGCAATGTAATAGATCAGCCTATTACGATTGTTCATGCAAGTAAAGGAATAGAACCAGGAACATCTAAACGTATTTCGGAGATAATTGAGGAAGAAATGCCAGCAGAGTTATTAGAGGCAGTTGTTGTATTATCTGGTCCAAGTCATGCAGAGGAAGTGAGTTTACGTCATCCAACTACTGTTACATCTGCATCTCATAACTTACAGGCTGCAGAAATGATTCAAGATGTATTTATGAATCAGTATTTCCGTGTGTATACAAATCATGATGTATTAGGTGTAGAATTAGGCGGTGCTTTAAAGAACATTATCGCTCTTGGTGCAGGGATTAGTGATGGACTTGGTTATGGTGACAATGCAAAGGCAGCCCTTATTACACGTGGTTTAACAGAAATTACTCGTCTTGGTTGTACAATGGGAGCAACGCCTCTAACATTTGCTGGTCTTACAGGTGTGGGTGATTTAATTGTAACTTGTACGAGTGTGCATAGTCGAAATTGGCGTGCGGGTAACATGATTGGTAAAGGGAAAAAACTAGCAGATGTTTTGGATAGTATGGGTATGGTTGTTGAAGGAGTACGTACGGCAGAAGCAGCATATTACCTAGCGAAAGAGAAAAACATTGATATGCCAATTACGTTCGCAATTTATGATGTGCTATTTAATGGTGCAGATGCAAAAGAAGCAGTGGATACTCTAATGAACCGCATGGGCAAAGATGAACGAGATCTAGTCACGAAGCAATAAAGATGAGTATTTGGAAAAGGTTAAGAAAAACATCAATTGTCGTTACAGCATGTAAGTTTGTGTTTGCAATTTGTAGTAAAATTCCATATTGGAAAAAATATATTGTATTTGAAAGTTATTTAGGAAGGCAGTATAGCTGTAACCCGAAAGCAATCTATGAATATTTGGCTCAACAAAATACTAGCTTTCATATGGTATGGAGTGTTGACAAACGGTATGCAGATCAGTTTGAAGCACTTGGAATACCTTATGTAAAGCGGTTATCACTTCCGTGGTTTTTCTATATGGCAAAGGCTTCTTACTGGGTGACAAATAGTCGAATGCCGCTTTGGATGGCAAAACCAAGGCATACGAGCTATGTACAAACCTGGCATGGTACACCGTTAAAGAAATTAGCGCAAGATATGGAAGAAGTATATATGGCAGAAACGACAACGAAAAAATATAAGAATAATTTTTATTATGAATCACGCAAATGGGATTATTTATTATCGCCAAGTGCGTATGCAACAGAAAAATTTAAAAGTGCGTTTCAGTTTGAAAAAGAGATAGTTGAAGTAGGATATCCGCGTAATGACTTTTTATATACGCATAATCAGTCTGCTTATATTGAAGGAGCTAAGAAAAAACTTGGCTTGCCATTAGATAAAAAGGTTATTTTATACGCACCAACATGGCGGGATGATCAATTTGATGAAACAGGTAAATACACATTTGACTTACAATTAGATTTAGCGTATTTACAAGAGAAGCTCGGTGAGGATTATATTGTTCTATTACGAATGCATTACTTAGTTACAAGTGATTTTAATTTGTCAAAATATGAAAAATTTGTGTATGATGTTTCGAAGTATATTGATATAAACGAATTGTATCTGCTTGCAGATATGTTAATCACCGATTATTCCTCCGTTTTCTTTGATTACGCGAATTTGCGTAGACCAATAATTTTCTATACGTATGATATAGCTACTTATCGTGATAAACTACGAGGGTTTTATTTACAATTTGAAGAAGAGGCCCCAGGTCCAATTGTAATGACGACTGAGGAAGTAGTTTTGGCAATTAAGGGAATTGAACAAGATTGCTTAACGAATAAATTTACAACAACATACGAAGATTTTTATAATCGCTACTGCTATGTAGAAGATGGACAATCTTCTAAACGAGTAGTAGAGAAAATTTTCTTTAGAGAGGCATAATTCATATGAATGCAATGTTCATGATCATTAAGGAACAAGTAAACAACTTCTATTTAATGAAGCGTTTGTCTATCTACGAATTGAAAAGCGCAAATAACAATAACTATTTAGGAATGATTTGGGAAGTATTGAATCCCCTCATTCAAATGAGCATTTACTGGTTTGTATTTGGACTTGGTATACGAGGAGGGCAGGGAGTCGATGGTGTACCATTTGTATTTTGGTTATCATCGGGACTTGCCGTTTGGTTCTTCCTCAATCCGGCGGTTATGCAAGGTACTAAGTCGGTATATAAACGCATGAATATGGTTTCAAAAATGAGTTTTCCACTAAGTGTCATTCCGAGTTATGTTGTGTTATCAGTTTTTTATCAGCATATCATATTAGTAGCAATTGTGACATTTGCTTTTCTTCTTTCAGGAAAAGGAATAACGCTGCATTACTTGCAACTTCCATACTATATGATAGCAACTATTATGCTAGTGTTTGTAATTGTATTAATTACATCGACATTAGCAACGATTGTGCGCGATGTTCAAATTATCGTGCAAGCAGTTATGCGAATGATGTTATATATAACACCAATCTTATGGACTCCAGAAAAACTACCACCTGTGCTACAAACGGTGATGAAATTTAATCCATTTGCTTATGTTGTAGAAGGGTATCGAGGAGCGTTCCTTGGAACAAGTTGGTTTTATGAGAAAATAGCATACACATGTTATTTCTGGGGATGTGTTCTCGTTCTATTTCTGATTGGCGCGGCGCTGCATATTAAGTTCAGAAAATATTTTGTAGATTATTTATGATGAGGACTGTAAATAATGAACAATCCAGTAAAGTTTCATAACGTAACAAAAAAATATAAAATGCATAGTAAAAATGCCGATAGGCTAAAAGATATGCTATATCCAGGTGGTTTCGGAGAAGATTTTTATGCTTTACAAAATATCACATTTGAAGCAAGTCGGGGGGATGTTATCGGTGTAATTGGTGTAAATGGATCTGGAAAATCAACACTTTCTAATTTAATTGCCGGTATTACATTGCAAACTGGAGGCAAGATTACAACGAATGGCCAAGTTTCATTAATTGCAATTGCAGCTGGACTCAATAATCAATTAACAGGCCGTGAAAATATTGAACTAAAATGTTTAATGCTTGGTTTCACAAAGGAAGAAATTAAGCAAATGACACCAGAAATTATCGATTTTGCAGATATTGGAGCATTTATCGATATGCCAGTAAAAAAATACTCCAGTGGTATGAAATCACGTCTTGGATTTGCAATCTCTGTTAGTATTAATCCGGATATTCTCGTAATTGACGAAGCGTTATCTGTTGGAGATCAAACATTTGCGGATAAATGCTTACAACGTATGAATGAATTTAAAGAACAAGGTAAAACCATCTTCTTCGTGAGCCACTCTATAGGACAAGTAAAGCGTTTTTGTACAAAAGCATTGTGGCTTCAGTACGGTGAAATTCGGGGGTTTGGTCCGATAGATGAAATTATGCCACAGTATGAAATGTTTTTAAAAGAATACAAGGCTATGAGTAAAGAAGAACAGCAGCAATTTAAAGAAAGATCAGAACGAAAACAGGCGGGGAAAGATCTTGTAAAAGAACAGAGTGATGGGATAGCTGAATCAGTAGCTCCACAGATAGAGTATATACCATTTCAGTACCAAAAACGTATGCAAAAGAAGAAGTTTTCGTTCAAATGGCTTGGAATTATTCTTGCAGCTGTACTTTTGATAACAGCTGGTGGAATTACTTATAGCAAACGAGATCAGTGGTTTGCTTCTTCCCATAAACAAGAAGATAGTGTACAAGCAAAGCCAGAACAAAAGAAAGAAAACCCGCTGCAAAAAATTGATATAAGATATATAACAGCTGCTAAAGCTAATATTCGTAGTGGACCATCTGTGGGTAGTTCTAATGTTGAAAGGCTCGATTTCGGCCAACCTATTCTTGTAAAAGAAGTAAAACAAGATGATAGTGGTGAAGGGAACTGGCTGAAATTCATCCGTGCAGATGGAACAGAAGGTTGGGTGGGTGAATCAATTACAACGGCTGTTCCGTTTGATAGATTGTTATCTTATGATGATATAAAGCTCAAGCTTGAAAAACTTATTGAACAACCAGATATACTACAGCATGTGGCTACCGCATTTGGAAAAACAAAAAGCCAAATGAATGAATTTCAGGGACCAGCAATTGATGAAACAGTAGATGTTCATAAGACCATATACTATCGAAAGCTAGCGGTGGAATTAAACTCATCTGGAAAAGTGGTTTCCGTTATAATACAAAAACTATCTATTCCAGTAGAAACATTACTGCAAACATTAGGAACACCACAAATTCAGAGTCAAGATAATAGTACCTATATTTACCGTACAAACAAGTATGATTTCATATTTACGACATCAAATGGTGTTTCTATAGAACAGATTAAGGTGATTTCGGCAGAGGAGATGGCTGGATAATAAAGAAAAGGCAAAAGGAGTATCATTTTGCCTTTTTTTATATTCTACTTAATTTCAGAGATGGTTTTTGATAACTGTTTCATTAATTTATCTGCCACTTTTTTAGAAAGTTGCTTTGTCATTTTAGGAACAAATGGTTTTATCGCACCGTTAAAGACAAAGGCTCCTTTACCAGTTGTTCGCAATTCTAACTGACTTGTGACTTTTGTAGTAGAAGGAGAGATTGATTCAGCATGAAAAAAGCCACTGCCAATTATTTTTTTTGTTGGAGAAGTCAGCGTAAAGCTAATTCTATCAGGCATTTGCCATTCAATAATTTCAACATTTAGACTAACGTCTCGTTTAATAAATCCTAAATCACCGTGCAAACGCCAAGTTGAATGTTTGTCATCAATAATTTTATGTTTAACATAGCCCTGCGACTAGTGGAGCCCAATTGTTTATATCACTAATAAATTTCCAAATTTGATCTGTTGAAGCATTTAACTCTATAGTATGTATACCTTTTGCCATTTTCGGAGTCCTTTCTAAAAATAAAGGTATTTGAATAATTAGTTTAAAATCCTATATTCATTTTATTGTAATATAAACATGTAAATTTTATTACAAACATTTTTATTTTAATAATTTTTTTATTAAAATTTATATTTCTAAATATCACATTTAAGAGAATGTAAGAAAAATAGAGAAATCCTGAGTAATATTAGGGAATTAATACGAAAAAGGTCGAAAATTAGGTTTTAATTTCTTATTTTTGTCATATATAATAAATCTTGAATACGACATTAAGGCTTAATATATTTGATATAATTTGCCTTTCCCTAACTTGGGTATACACTCTTTTCAACCTCCGTGTCAGTGATAATATATTGAAAAGAGTGTATACATTTTTTTATTTAGAAGAGAAATTTTGAAATCCCTTTTTATAATGACAAATGAGATTTAAAATGGGATAATGATAGTATAACTTCTGGTGGTATGACCAATCTTGTGTAAGGAGAGAAGTGTATGCTAGATATTCAACAAATTAAAGAAATAATTCCTCATCGTTATCCATTTCTACTAGTGGATAAAGTTTTAGAAGTAGAAGAAGGAAAGCGTGCTATTGGGATAAAGAATGTTACAGCTAATGAAGAATTTTTTAATGGGCATTTTCCAGATTATCCTGTAATGCCAGGTGTTTTAATTGTAGAGGCGTTAGCACAAGTTGGTGCTGTTGCTATGTTGAAGAAAGAAGAGAATCGTGGTCGCTTGGCATTCTTCGCAGGCATCGATAATTGCCGTTTTAAACGACAAGTCCGTCCAGGTGATCAGCTTCGTTTAGAAGTTGAAATGACGCGTGTACGTGGAACAATTGGGAAAGGTAAAGCCGTCGCAACTGTAAATGGTGAAATAGTTTGTGAAGCTGAGATCACATTTGCGCTAGGTGATAAAAAAGAGTAAATGTAAAAAGGTGGTATTGTCAAAGAGACCTATTGCTCTTGGACTACCACCTTTTTGTTTATTTTAATCTAAAGCCTAAATTAGAATTAATTGTTGTATAGAATCTAAAGTTACGATTGGCATATTTTAATTGATTATCATTTAGTTTTGTAATGCTACATTTCTTATAATCTTTATAGCGAAGGAATATTGCATAGCTTGCAGAAGGGAATTGATTTAAGACGTCAAGCTTAACCTCTATTTTTGCTTCTCCATGCTCATTTATATGAACTGGTACAGAAAATTCATTATTTATATCATGTCGGTCTTTAAAAATAACATCAGTAATTTCATTTATATAATCTCCATATACTAGGAATTCTGCTTTATATGTATCTTCATAGAATTGGTCATACTTAAAAGCAGCAAGCATTGGGACACGAATATGTTTCAATTTTCCTTTTAGGATAGAAACCATATATGGTAAGTTGTCTTTAATCACGTATTTTTTAATTTTTTCTTGTTTATCCCATTTAAATAAGGTAGCGATATCTTCATACTGTTCTTTCAGGAATAGTTGATAAGCAACCTTATTTATTGGATGGAAGAAATTTTGTGAAAAATCATATCGTAAATCTTTTGTTGTTTTTAGTACTTTATTAAATGTATCAATATATGCTTGTTTATCTTTACTTCTAAAGAAATGATAGCGATTAAAGAGTCTTGTAATGGAATCAAATTCATAAAGACGATTCAAAATTATTTTTTCTTCATTGACTGGCAAGTTTTTTTGAATCACATATTTAATAACAGCAATGTTACTGTCCATTTTTTGAATGACGTCTGTTTGTGTTGTTAACGAATTGTTATTTTCATCTAGACGATTTACGTAATAGATTGTTTTTGAAGTTGTAGAAATTGATTTTGAATGGATGAGTACATCTATGAAAAACTGTTTGTCTTCTGCAAACTTCATTTCAGGGTATTTAATGTTATTTTCTTTAATAACACTGGCTCTCATTAAACGGGCGCATGGTCCTAAATGCTGGAACATATTCGGGATTGAAAATGGTGAAACACTCCTTCGCTCTTTACAAGATTGATGTTCACCGACAATACTAGAGCCGTCAGACTCGACCTTAATAGTTTTACCAACAGCATAATCATCTTTCGTTTCTTCTAATATGTTATACAAAGTTTCTAGTCCATCGACTTCAAGATAATCATCTGAATCTAAGAAAGTAATATATTCAGAGGTAGATAGTTCGATTCCTAAATTACGAGGAACCGCAGGAGTCCCTGTATTCTCGGCAAGATATACGACAATGATATTTTTGTGATCATTTGCATATCTCAATAATATATTTCTAGACGAGTCTGTTGAAGCATCATCTACAAGAATATATTGGATATTTTCGAAGCCAATGCTTTGATTTATGACAGATTCAATTGTTTTCTTTAAGTCCTTTTCTGCATTGTATACAGGTGTTATAACTGTAAGCTTATTTTTATAAGAAAGTGCATGTGAGTTCTTGATGTAGTAGCCTTTTTTATTATATACAATGTTTATTTGTTCGTTTGTCTCTTTATTAGCTACTTCTAAGTTATGGATATTTGACATTCGTGTAACACCAACCTTTTTATACTATACTAAATATCATAACATAATTTGCGAAGTGTTTTTGGAGAGGAGAGGTAACATAATTTGATTTAAGGTGTGGATAAATATTAGGGTGAAGAAGAGAAAGGATAAAGGTATGTTGTAGTTAAGCCCCTTTATTTTTAAACGAATGATGGATTAAAGAATATAGGGTATTTGAAAAAAATAACTGAAGTTGGAAAAAAGATATTAAAATATTTAAGGGTAAAGTTAACATTTGCAATAAAAAAGATATTGTAAACGAAGTTTTATAAACATGCAGATCAATTAATGATTTATTCATCAATAATACTAATAATAATGCATTCTCAATGTTATGGGAGATGAAAAAAATTAGATTTCTTAATAGAATATTTGTAATTTTAACTAACAATTTTCTCGACCATTCTTGCTATACTAATGTAAGTTTTGTAATATATTAAATAATTGTCGAATATTAAAGGACATGAATTGTGGAAATAATATATAACGTGCTTTTTAGCTAACTAATGATTTGAATTTTAGGTAGATACGAAAAATGGTATATCATCATATGATTTTTATGGTAGAATCTTATTCCATATTTAATAGACATGTAATTTTATTATAGAGAAATCTATGCAGGGTGATGAAAGAAAGAAGGTTACAATAATGAAAAAGAAAATTTTATTTTGGGTACTCGGTATTCTTGGGGTACTAATCATAGGTGGAGGAATTTATGCCTATAATGTATATTCTTCTGTATCTAATACATTAAAGGAAGTTCATCAACCTTTAAAACGTGATCAAAACAACAATAAAGTTGGAGAAAAAGTTAGCAAGAGTGAACCAGTTTCAATTTTACTACTAGGAGCAGATGAGCGCGGTGATGACAAAGGGCGTTCAGATTCTTTAATGGTGATTACATTAAATCCTAAAAATAACTCTATGAAAACAGTAAGTATTCCTCGTGATACTTACACAGAAATTGTTGGAAAAGGCAAAAGCGATAAAATCAATCATGCTTATGCATTCGGCGGAGTAGATATGTCTGTAGCGACCGTAGAAAACTTCTTGAATGTTCCTATTAATTATTATATTGAAGTGAACATGGAAGGCTTTAAAGATATCGTTGATGCAGTCGGTGGAGTAGATGTAACTAATGATTTAGAATTTACGCAGGATGGAAATCATTTTGCGAAAGGAAATATTCATTTAACAGGTGATCAAGCTTTAGCATTCACACGTATGCGTAAACAAGACCCACGTGGTGACTTTGGTCGTCAAATGCGCCAACGTCAAGTGATGCAAGGTGTTATCAAAAAAGGTGCAAGCTTCTCTTCTTTAACAGGTTATGGCGATGTGTTAACAGCAATTCAAAAGAATGTGAAGACAAATTTAACGCAAGATCAAATGTTTGATATGCAAAAGAACTATAAAGATTGCTTGAAAAATAGTGAGGATATTCAAATCCCAGGTGACGGTCACAAGGCAGCTGATGGCATTTGGTATTACTATGTTCCAGATGCAGCAAAACAAGATTTAACGAATAAATTAAGAACGCATCTTGAAGTGACTAAGTAATGATTCAACGTCTTTAGACAAAGTGCTAAAGGCCACGAAGTTTGGGCACAATATGTAACGGATTATTTCGTTGCTAAGTAATAAAGGTACACAAAAGGTATACGAGCAATCGTATACCTTTTATAATAAGAGAGTGAATAAGAAATCCTAATATATGTAGGAGGAAGACTATGAATTCAATTCTAATCTGCGGCGGAGCTGGTTATATCGGTTCTCATGCTGTGAAAAAATTAGTAGACGAAGGTTTATCTGTAGTAGTAGTAGATAACTTACAAACGGGTCATGAGGATGCAATTACGGAAGGTGCGAAGTTTTATAATGGCGACCTTCGTGATAAAGCATTTTTAAGAGATGTTTTTACACAAGAAAATATTGAGGCTGTTATGCATTTCGCAGCTGATTCTTTAGTTGGAGTTAGTATGGAGAAGCCTCTTCAATATTATAATAACAATGTGTATGGTGCACTTTGCTTATTAGAGGTAATGGATGAGTTTAAGGTAGATAAGTTTATTTTCTCTTCTACTGCGGCGACGTATGGTGAGGTAGATGTAGACCTTATTACTGAGGAAACGATGACAAATCCAACGAATACGTATGGAGAAACGAAGTTAGCAATCGAGAAGATGCTTCATTGGTATAGCCAAGCTTCTAATTTACGTTATAAGATTTTCAGATACTTTAACGTGGCTGGTGCAACTCCAAATGGTATTATTGGAGAAGATCATCGTCCAGAGACGCATTTAATTCCTCTTGTATTGCAAGTGGCGTTAGGTCAACGTGAGAAGATTATGATGTTTGGTGATGATTATAATACACCAGATGGTACTTGTATCCGTGATTATATTCATGTTGAAGATTTAGTTGCAGCTCACTTCTTAGGACTTAAGGACCTACAGAACGGCGGAGAGAGTGATTTCTATAACTTAGGAAATGGTAATGGTTTCAGTGTAAAAGAAATCGTTGATGCAGTTCGTGAAGTTACAAATCATGAAATTCCTGCTGAAGTAGCACCACGTCGTGCGGGAGATCCAGCACGTTTAGTTGCTTCTTCTCAGAAAGCGAAAGAGAAATTAGGTTGGGATCCTCAGTATGTAAATGTGAAGACAATCATTGAGCATGCTTGGAATTGGCATCAGAAGAAACCGAATGGGTATGAGAAATAAAGTGAAACTTTAATAAGTGAAAGAGGGGTATTGTCGTTCAATATATGTTCGACAATACCCTCTCTTTTTTTGTATGATTTTTGCTATACTAAACTGTACTATAATACAGGATGGAAGGAGGAGAATAATGAAGATACTTGTAGTTGATGATGAATCGAGTATTCGTAATTTGATTCGGATGCAGTTGGAGATGGAAGGTTATGAAGTATTGACAGCGGCTGACGGGAGAGAAGCTTTAGAGAAATGGAATGAAGGGCCGGATGTATTGATTTTGGATGTTATGCTTCCAGATACAGATGGGTATGAATTACTTCGTCTGTTCCGTGAGAAGGATAGGGATATTCCAGTACTCATGTTAACTGCGAAGAGTCAGATGAATGATAAATTGCTTGGCTTGCAGCTTGGGGCGGATGATTATGTGACGAAGCCATTTAATTATGCGGAGCTTATTCTTCGGGTCAAGAATATGGCGCGACGTGTGAAGAAGAAAGAGGTAACGGTAAGTCATGAGGTAATCGAGGCGGGAGAGATAACGATCTGTCCTAAGGAAAGAAAAGTGCATGTTAGTGGACAAGAAATTCAGTTAACGTACAGAGAGTTTAATTTATGTCAGTTGTTTGTTTCCAATCCGCAGCGTGTATTTATGAGAGATGAGTTGCTTGAGAAAGTATGGGGGTTTGAGTATATCGGAAATACGAGAGCGGTTGATATTATGGTGCAAAGACTGCGAAAGAAGCTAGGGAATAGCGGGGAATATATTAAAACAATTTATGGCGTTGGCTATAAACTAGATTGTTAAGTGGTGATGGTATGTCTTTAAAAAGAAATATGGTGTTTGGAATAGTTGGACTGTTAATCCCAATTTTTGTTCTTTTGTACGGAGTTGTTTATATTACGTTAGAAAAGAATATGTATCATAACGCGGCAAATTCTTTAGAAAAGTTAAGTGTAGAAGCACAAATTTACACGATGAATTATTTAGAGAAGGAAGCAGAGGTGGAGACGCTCGGTCCTAATTCACTTTTAATTGCTTCGTATTTAGCAAAGCGCATGGATGTCCGTGTACAGATGATTGGGAAGAATGGAGATGTTGTTGCGGATACACAAAAAGGAGCACTTCTTCACCGGAATATTGATATTGAGAGCTCTTTGAAGGGGAAGAAATCTTATGTTTTTGAAGAGGGAGACCCAGCTCCAATTCTTTTGTTTTCAAGCCCAGTTTATTATGGAAACGATGTCATTGGAAGTGTTCGTTTTATAAATGAGTTAACAGGTGAGAAAGAGGTTTTAACGAATGTTGGCTGGACGTTCTTAATGACGTCTCTTTGTCTAGTAGCTGCGGGTATTTTCTTTGCAATTCGTTTGGCAAAGTCTCTCCACAAGCCGATTGATCAGTTAAGACAAATGGCGCACCGGCTGGCGAATGGTGATTATAAAAGTAAGATTGAGCTAAATGAATATGTGGAAATTGCTCAGCTTTCCGCATCTTTTAATGCGATGGCTGATGGAATTGAGCTGCATATTAAGCAATTGAAAGAGGAGAAAGAGAAGCAGAAAGATTTCTTAGACCGTATTACGCATGAGCTGAAAACACCGCTAACGGCGATTATTGGCTATGTGGATTTAATTCCGAAGTTACAATCAAAGGACGATGTACAGGAGAGTCTTCGTTATGTGGCTGTAGAAAGTGAGCGTTTATTGTCACTTGTAGAAGAATTACTTAAGTCTTCAAAGTACGGGACGAGTACGTTTGAAGTGTCACCTACAGTTGTGAATATAAAGGAATTAGCCGAAGAAGCAGTTTCAATTGTGAAACCTCGCCTGCATAAATTTGAGATTGAAGTTATAAATGAGTTAACAGATGTACATGTTGTTGCGGATTTCGATAAGACGAAACAGATCTTCTTAAACGTGCTTGATAATGCGATAAAATATAGCGATGCTACGCAAATTCGTATGAATGTTATTGTAAATGAACGTGAGGCGAAGGTTTTTGTTCATGATGATGGCATTGGTATAGATGAAGGTGTGCTTGCAGAGTGGAATGAATCGCCAAAAGGGAAGGTACTTCCTTCTAGCTACGGGAATGGTTACGGTTTGTATATTTGTCAGGAGATTATGAATAAGCAGGGCGGAAGTATGCGGATTGAGAGTAGTGAAGAAATAGGCACTACAATATTTATCACATTCTTGCTTCCGAGACGGATGGAAGACATAAAAAACTTGAAAGCGGTTAAATGATACATTTATGAAACAATTATGCGGTATTTTCGAAACAACGTTTTTTTATCTTGGAGGTAGGCAGAAATGAAAAGGCTATCATTTCAAATTCTTATGTTTGTCCTTTGTATAATTGTTTCTCTTATTTTGTTTTATGTGATGGAGAAGCAAATATATAATCGAATCACAATAGTGAATGACAAACAAACTGTTTTACAAAGAGTGAATGAATCCCTGCCTACTGAAATGAAGGTTAGGCATGAAAAGTGGGGAGAAATTGTTATAACGGATGAAGTTCGTTTGCATACGATTGTTTCATTCTTTGACCAAATTCAATTAAATCCGAGAGAAGCTAAGATTCAAGAACAAGTATTTACTGGAGAAGTAACGTACTTGAATGGACATAAACGTACTTTTGCAGTAGGTGACTTGTTCCAGTACGGGGCTGATATGTACGGAAAGAATGGTACGGATCCAATGATTTCAGCATTTCAAACGTATTTGTTAAGCCTGTATTACACACCAGATCGTATTAGTGATTTCTTTGCGTCAGCACAGGATGTTATAGTACGCCAAGGTGATGTAGAACGTGCGATGAATCTTACGCACATACTTGATTCGATTCGGTACGCAAAACAAATTACAGATTACGGAGAAATACAGAAATTATTACAATCACAGAATGAACCGATTGCTTATATTACCGCTTATAAAACAGGGAAGCGTATAAAGAATGAGCGTGAAGACATTCTTACTATTTCTGTATATCCGTCGTACTTTGTTGTGCAATATCTCGGTGATAATAATGGGAATGTCATGTATATGAAAAGCTCCCTCGCAAATTTATTTGTAAAGGAGAATGTGTCATGAGAAAGATAGCCTTTTTCTTCTTTTTGCTAGTAATCGGAGGAGCGATGTCTAGTTGCTCTCGAGATACAACCTCTATTAAATATAATAAAAGTGGTCTCCCTATTTTGGATGATCGTCATCTTGTTGCGTACGTGGCGGCCCGCGAGGAAGTTGGGGAAGCTTTGCTTTCATCATTTTGTAAACCACGCGGTTGTACGTATGAATTTATTCGTCTTTCGACAGAAGAGCTTCTTCGGAGGGTAGAAGAGGAAGCTGGAAATCCGAAAGCTGATATTATTATTGGCGGTACGGTAGACGCGCATCAAATGATGAAGCAAAAAAATCTATCTATTCCTGTTACGAGTCAGCATGCGAACCGTATTTCAAAAACTGTTAAAGATAAGGACGGTTATTGGTACGGTTATGAAGTAGAGAAACTGGCAATTGCGATTAATAAAGAGCGGTGGAATGAAGAAATAGCACCGCTCGGACTTCCCTATCCATCAAGGTGGAAAGACTTGTTAAATCCAGTATATAAGGGAAAGATTGTTATGCCGGATCCAAATGTTTCAGGTACAGCATATACGTTTTTTCAATCACTTATTGATACTTTAGGTGAAGAGGAAGCGAAGGAATATGTGAAGAACCTTGCAGGGCAAATTGGAGAAGTAACAGTGAATGGTTACATACCGGCAGAACTTGTTGCGAGTGGTGAATATATGGTAGGCATCAATTTCATGGGAGATCAGAGAATGCTTCAAAAGCGAGGCTTTCCTATTTTAAGTAACGAACCTGAGCAAACAGGATTATCTGTTAATGCGATTTCGAAACTAAAACGTGCACCGAATGGTATTATTGTGGATTTATTTATTGATTATTGTTTATCAGAAGAAGCGGGGCACATTTTAGAAAAAGTTTCGTTTGGCGTACCAACGATGTTTGCGAAGAATGAGAAAGAAATAGAAGGGCAGCCGGTTAGAAGAACGAACCAAAATATATCAAATAGCGGAATAATCGAGATATGGAATAGACAGCGTCTCTCTCAGAAGTGAGAAAAGGAGACGAAAATATATGTTTAAATGGCTTAAGCCAGCACCTGCAATTGAGAGATTGCCAGCGGATATGATTGATCGAGTATATAAATTACTACGTATCCGTGTGTTAATCGGAATTTCAGTTGGGTACGCTGCTTATTATTTAGTTCGTAGTAACTTTACGTTATCAAGTACGTATTTAGTAGAAGAATTCGGATTTAGTACAGCTGAAATTGGTCTACTAGGTTCAGTAATGGCAATTGTTTATGGATTTAGTAAGTTCTTTATGGGGAATTTATCTGATAAAGCTTTCGCCCAGCGCTTTATCGCGGTCGGTTTATTTTTATCAGGGCTTGTAAATATTTGCTTCGGTTTTGCATCTTCATTTGGGATGATTGTTACATTACTTGTCGTTAACGGTATTGTACAAGGTATGGGAGCACCACCTTGTAGTATCGTTATGACGAAATGGTTCTCGAAGAAAGAGCGTGGTACGAAAACAGGTCTTTGGAATATTTCACATAACGTTGGTGGAATGCTTGTGCCACCACTTGTCGGAATTGGTGTAGGTATTTTTGGTGAAAATCATTGGCAAGGCGGCGTGTTTATTTTCCCAGCGATTATCGCAATGGTAATTGCAGTTCTTGTTTGGATTAATGCGAAGGATACGCCAGAATCTGAAGGTCTTCCTCCAATTGATGAATATCGTAATGACTATGAAAATCTTGAAAAAGCAGATAATGCTAACAAGATGTCACCAAAAGAAATTTTAATCAAATATGTATTGAAAAATAAATTTGTATGGTTCTTATGTATTGCGAATGCATTTGTATATTTAATTCGCTTCGGTGTTATTAACTGGGTTCCACTTTATTTAACGACAGTTAAAGGTTTCTCAAAAAATGAAGCACACGCGGCATACACAATCTTTGAAGGTATGGCAATTCCAAGTTCATTAATCGTTGGTCTTTTAAGTGATAAATTATTTAAAGGAAAACGTATGCCATTATGTATCATTAGTATGGTTGGGGTTGTTATTGGTACGTTTATATATTGGCAAGCAACTAGCATACTTGTTGTAAGTATTGCAGTTTCTATTATCGGTTGCTTAATTTATGTACCACAGTTCTTAATCGGTTTAAGTGCGATGGAATTAGTACCGAAATTTGCAGTAGGTACGACAGTTGGTATGTGTGGTCTGTTCGGTTATGTGGGAGGAAGTCTTGTAGCAAACGCAGCAATTGGTGTTATTGTTGATCGTTCTGGCTGGGATGGCTGCTTTATCTTACTATTAACAGGTGCCATTTTATCAACGATCTTCTTGTTCATCGTTCAACGTGGACACGAGAGCAAAGCCCCTAAAGCGGCGTAATATTTTGTTTGAAAAGCTATCCAAGTATCATTTTGGATGGCTTTTCTTATATTCATATAATCTTTCCTTAAATCTATCTTAAAAGACATAATGTCATATTTCTAATCATGGAAATTTTTGTTACAATAAAAATGGATGTGTAAAACTTTGTAAAAAGAATGTAATAATATGTAATTTATTTTCAGAAAGTTTTATACAATTTTCATATTAAACTATTAAGTTATAAAAAGGAGAGAGAATATGGTACCAAATACGGTTCGTACTCCAAACAAGAAGAAGAAATGGATTATTATCGGGGTTATTGCACTAATTGTTATTGTAGCAGCAGTTAATATTTTTGTAATGCAAGGGAAGAAGAAAGGCGCATCAACATCTGCTGATGCTGTGAGTTTTGAGAAGGTGACAGAGCGTAAGCTGAATAATACGAAATTGATTTCTGGTCAGGTGAAGCCTGGTAATATTGAAAGTTTCTATGCGGATCCGACTAAAGGAAAAGTAAAAGATATTGAGGTAAAAGAAGGACAAGAGGTAGAGAAAGGTGCGAAGTTATTCTCTTATGATAATGAAGAGATTAATTTGCAAATGAAGCAAGCTGAGCTTGATCAGAAGATGGCAGATATGCGTTATGATCAAGGGAAGAAGAAAATTGATTCGTTGAAGAAAGAAATTAAGAAGGCGAAAGATAGCGGAGCTGGGAAAGAAGTAACAGATCCGATGGAAGAGCAAGTAAGTGAGTTAGAGATGGCGCAAAAGACAACGGATCTTGAGAAAGAAAAAGGGAAGTTGCAGAAAGAAGAGTTAAGTAAGAAGCAGAAAGAGCTTACGATTTATAGTAACTTTGCTGGTGTTGTTCAAAAGTTAGATAAAGATGCGGCGCACAGTTCATCTCAAGCGTTAGGTGGTCAAGGGAAAGCCTTCTTACAAGTGGCTTCTAAAGATCCATTCCAAATCCAAGGGACGTTAACTGAGCTTCAAAAGTCACAAATTCAAAAGGATCAAACATTTACTGTAACGGCGAAAGCAAATAATAAGCAGAAGTGGACAGGTAAGATTACAGAGGTAAGTGAATTCCCAACGAGTGCAGAGATGGCTCAAGCTGGTGGTATGGGTGAAGCGACTCAAAATATGTCCCAATATACATATAAAGCAAGCCTTGATAGTCAAGATGGTTTATCTCCGGGTTATCACGTTTCATTGCAAGTAAATTTAGAGAATAAGAAGATGATTGCTGTTCCGACTAAGAGCGTTGTAGAAAAAGGCGATGATGCATTTGTTTATGTTGAGGATAAAGGAAAGCTTCGTAAACAAAATGTGAAAAAAGGTTCTACTGATGGAGACTGGACAGAGATTACTGAAGGCGTAACAGTGGGGCAAAAGGTGGTTAAAAATCCTTCCGACGATGTGTATGACGGAATGGAAGTGAAAGAGAAATGATCACGTTAAATAATATTGCTAAAACGTATTATCAAGGAAAATTGGCAGTACCGATTTTGCATGGTATTAGTTTAACGATTCAAGGCGGCGAGTTCGTTTCGATTATGGGGCCGTCTGGTTCTGGTAAGTCAACGCTTATGAATATTATCGGCTGTTTAGATCGTCCAACAGAAGGCGAATATATGCTGAATGATGTGAATATCTTAACAGCAGATGAGTCAAAGCTTGCTTTAATTCGTAATGAATATATTGGCTTTGTGTTTCAGCACTTTAATTTGCTTCCACGTCTTTCAGCGGTAGAAAATGTTGAGCTTCCGCTCGTATATGGTGGCATAAAGAAAGCAGAGCGTCGCAAGCGTGCTTTAGAGGCATTAGGTAAAGTCGGATTAGCAGACCGCGTGCATCATTTACCGAACGAATTGTCAGGTGGACAGAAGCAGCGTGTCGCAATTGCAAGAGCAATTGCGAATAATCCAACGTTTATTATGGCCGATGAGCCGACTGGTGCGCTTGATACGAAGTCTGGTGAGCAAGTTATGGATATTTTCACGAAGCTTAATGCAGAAGGTACGACAATTGTTATGGTTACACATGAAGAGGAAGTAGCAGCGTATTCTTCCCGCCGCATTGTACTGCGAGATGGGAAAATTACAGAAGATAGAAGGTGTGCGGTATGAGTTTACTAGATAGTATAAAAATTGCCCTATCTTCTATTTTAGCTCATAAACTGCGTTCAGCTCTTACGATGCTCGGTATTATTATTGGAGTAGGTTCGATTATTACTGTCGTTGCAATTGGGCAAGGCGGGGAAGCGATGCTGAAGTCGAAATTCGCAGGTTCTGGTGGTAATAATCTTATGCCAATTCAATTTAAAGCAGATATTAATGATGAGTTTGCTATGGGCGGATTTCAAATGCCGAAGTTAACGGAAGAGGATATTTTGGAAGTAAAACAAGTGAAAGATGTTTCACACGTTATTACGACAAACCAGAATTCAGAGGTGCTTGATGTAAATGATAAAAAAGCAAATCTGAATATTATTGGTCTTGATAATGAATATTTTGCGGTTAATAAAGTAAAGGTCGTAAAGGGACGTACTTTAAGTGAATCAGATATTACTCATGCAAATAATGTTGTGATGATTAGTACAAAAACAGAGGAAACATTATTTAAGGACGTAAATCCAGTTGGACAAATTATTGAGATGAAGGGGCAGCCAATGCAAATTATTGGTGTGTATAAATCTGATAATGAGTTTATGGGATTTGAAATGGAAGAAGCGTTAATCCCCCTTACGTTATGGCCTGTTTTATACGGAACAGATGATATTCAAAATATCGCAATTCAAGCTAAAAATGTAGATGACTTAGAAGCAGCGGGGAAAAAAGCTGTTGATGTATTAAATAGTCGTAAGCCAAGTGAAATTCCAGGTAAATATGAACTGGTAAATTTAAAAGAATTCCAAGAAAATGTTTCTAAAGTAACTGGTATTATGACGATGATCATCGGCGGTATTGCAGGTATTTCATTAGTCGTTGGTGGTATCGGTGTTATGAATATTATGCTCGTATCTGTAACGGAGCGTACGCGCGAAATTGGAATACGTAAAGCACTTGGAGCAACGCGTAGTAAAATTTTATTACAGTTTTTAATTGAAGCAGTTATGTTAACACTTCTAGGTGGTTTGATTGGAATTGGTCTTGGATACGGCGGAGCATATATCGTTTCCACATTTGCCAAATGGCCACCACTCGTTTCATGGGAAGTTGTCGTTGGAGGCGTACTGTTCTCAATGACACTTGGTATTATTTTCGGATTAATTCCAGCGAACAAAGCTGCGAAATTAGATCCAATTGAAGCATTACGTTATGAGTAAGTAATAGTGTGGTAGAGAGGGGGGCTCTCTACTACAAATTACCGTTCTAGTGGGCGGTTCGTAGCCTCTATGTGAGGAAGTGAACCGCCCGTTAGAACGGGTTATATAAATAGAAGGAGGCGTTATAATGGAAGCTAATGTGAATACGCAAAAAGCTGGCGGCGAGAAGCCATCATTGTTCGGAATGATTACTTCTCCTGGTTTACAGTTTGAGAGAATGAAGACGACTGAGAAAGTTTGGGGTATGTTCTTCATAGTGGCGCTATTACAAGGACTTGTGGGTGGTTTAAATTCGTATATTACGTATACTTCACCTGAGATGATTGAAATGCAAAAGAAATTAGGTGGTGCACTTGCAGAGAAGGGATCACTTGTATCAAATTTAATTTCTAGTACGATATGGGGAATAGTAGGTGTTATGATTGCAACATTAGTTGTTGCAGCTATTTATAAAGTGTTTATGATGTTTTACGGGAATGATACTTCTTATAAAAAAATAGTAATGATTATTGTATACGCAGATATTATTGTTATTATTGGTGGACTTATTAATGGTGTTATAGCTTTAATTTTAGGTGCTGGACCAACTGCGTATACAAGTTTAGGACCACTATTCGATCAAGGTTCACTTGCATATGGAATTGGTAATACAATTGAATTGTTCTATTTATGGAATTTAGTTTTAATTTGGTTAGGATTACAAGTTACAGCCGGATTAAGTAAAGTGAAAGCAGCTATTCCAATTATTGTTTTATTCATTATTAAAGCGGGATTCTTAGCTGCGATTGTTGTATTGATTGCAAAGTTCTTACCTGGTTTGCCTGTATAATAATATGATTGGATTAAAAGGTGATTCTTTCTAGAGTCACCTTTTTTATTTTTACCCTTATTTCAAATACTCCCAACAGAATTTCAAATTCTACTTCATGTAATTTCAAATTTCGGCGGTAGTATTTGAAATTACTCACAGTGAAATCGCTTCTTTATTTTTATATTGTGGAGGTACCGGCGGAATAACAAAGAGGTATACCTTTTAGAAACGGGTACTGTGTGAAGCCAGCGACTTTTACAGAGGCAGTTGTGTTGTATGAAGGAATGATTGTAAATCAAATAAAGAAGCTAGGTATTTATCAAGATCATGAAGAGTATTATCAATGTGGGTTAATTGGTCTTTGGTATGCGTATGAAAGATTTGATGCGGAGAAAGGAAGTTTCCCAGCATATGCAGTTGTAACGGTGCGTGGTTATATATTAGAAAGATTGAAGAAAGAGTTTGCAGTGCAAGAAAAGTGTGTATGTGTAGGAGAGTATGAGGATATCTTCCATTTTGAAGATATTGAAATGAAAGCGAAGGATTTTATGAGTGTGTTAGATGAAAAGGAGAAGTATATTATTTTTGAACGATTTTTTGTAGGAAAAACGATGGGAGAAATCGCTTTAGAGACAGAGATGACCTATTATCAAGTAAGATGGGTGTATCGGCAAGCGCTTGAGAAAATGCGAAATAGCTTAAGAGGATAAATAGGATTATAAGAATGGAAGGCAAGGGATATTGCTTTCCATTCTACTTATTTTGTTAAGGTAGTAAATGTAATAAGAGGTTTTTAAATTGTAGTGAATCTTGCATGTTCATACGTGATAATACGTATCCAGCTTTTAATAATTGTTGTTTTAGCTTATGGGGACTGATTTGTATTGTTGTAGTAGTGCCATTTGAAAAATGAATGGTAGCTTTTTTACTCTGTTTGAAAAATTCTATGTCATCTATATGATTATAAAATAGCCATATACAGTTTGGAGAAGAAGGAGATTCTGTTGGGAAAGCACAAATATATTCTCTATGATTAATTGGAATCGGGACATTTTGTTTGAAATTAAAGTTTGTTTGAACTGCTTTACGTCTGCCTTGATAAGTAGAGTGAACATTGGTTAGACAAGATTTCTTGATGAGTTGAAGAGCGGTTTGGCAGGAATAAAAATGGTTCCCGCTACTGTCGATAACTTTTGTGCAATAATAAGGGTGCTTGTAAGGCTCTAACATCATTGTAGAATTAGAAATAATAATATCATTTTCATCGTTCATAACTCTGAGTCCTCCCTTATAAAATGTTATTAATGTTATTAATATCATTATATACAAATTAAGTAAAATAATTATTAATCTTTTGTTTCGTATTGTAAATTTTAGTTATTCGTTTACAATCAATAGATGATAGTCTTTCTAATTTGCATCGCTTGTACATATATATGAAAATAGAAAAGAGTAGGCGGTGAGATAATATGAAGAAAAGGTATATTGTTATGGCTCTAGTTGTTGTTCTTCTAGTATATTTAGCAAATAGTAACCCGAGTAAAGGTGAATATACGGACTGGGCAGCAAAGCAGTTTATGAAACGTAATGATGTAAGTAAGAAGCTAGACGAAGTTCAAAAAGAAAATGAAGAGGGTCTCCTTGGCGATTTAGCATCGGCTGGTAAGAAGTTGGCGAAAAAATATGTTGAGCCACAAGTTGGATTATTAATCGATCATTATACGAAGCGAGATGATTATATATTCTTCTCAACATATAAGACGGAATTTGAT